>JAJTBU010000335.1 GCA_021286735.1 bacterium | reverse complement strand
CCACATTGGCACCATGAAGGCTCGCCCTGCCAGGTGGCGGGATTCGCGGTGGGCATCTGCTACAACGCCACCCTCGCCACGGTGGTGGCGCACTTTCCCGACCGCGTCGGCTTCGCCACTGGCATCCTCCTCATGGCCTTCGGCCTTGGCAGCCTCATCCTCGGCTCGGCCGCGACCTCGCTGATCGTGGGCTTCGGCTGGCGGCTGGCCTTCCGCGCGCTCGCCGTGGGCTTCGGACTCGTCATGCTCGCGGGCAGCTTCGTCCTGAAGCCCGCCGACGGGCAGCCGGCCCAAGGAGGGTCGGAGGCCGATCCCTCGCCCAGGGATATGCTGCGGGAAGCTTCGTACGTCAAATTCTTCCTCTGGGCGGTGCTGATGAGCGGCATGGGCCTCCTGATCCTCGGCCACGCCGCCCCCTTCGCCGCCGACCTCGGCGCGCCGATGGGGCTCGCGGGGCTGTCGGTGGGTCTCATCTCCATGTTCAACGGGGCCTCGCGCCTCCTCTACGGCCGCATCTACGACCGCCGCGGCTACGTTCCGGCCATGGTCCTGGCCTGCTCGCTCTACGCCGCGGCGACCGCCGGCCTCATCCTGGCACACTTCACCGGAAGCCTCTGGATACTCTTCCCCTCTTACGCCGTGCTGGGTGACGGTCTCCACCTACGTGAAGGAGCGGTTCGGGGGAAGGCACTACGGCACCAACCTGGGCATCACGAACCTGAACATCGTGATCGCCTCTTTCATCGGCCCCCTCGTCGCCGGCGTGCTGAGGACCCGCTGGCAATCCTACCTGCCGGCCTTCCTCCTCATGATCGCGTTCGTGGCCGCGAGCTTTTTCCTCATTCCCAGAGGCGGGCGCAGATAGCGGACGTTTCCGGGAGGGCGTACTTTTACCTGATCCCGCCGCGCGGCTATACTGAGGCCAGCGAGGAAACCCATGCTCAACCATGCTTTCAAGGCGCGACGGGAGCCGCGACGCCGATGACTTCCGACAGAACCGAAATTTTCCGCGACGCGACTATCCCCCGGGCGGTGGCCAGCTTGGCCATCCCCACCGTGATCAGCCAGCTCGTCACCATGATCTACAACCTGGCCGACACCTTCTTCGTTGGACAGCTGGGCGACCCCCGCATGGTCGCCGCCGTCTCCCTGGTCTTTCCCGCGTTTACGATGCTCGCGGCCATCTCCAATCTTTTCGGCGTCGGAGGCAGCAGCGTCATCTCGCGCTACCTGGGCGCGGGCAAGCCCGACAAGGCTAGGAAGACCGCGGCCTTCTGCGTCTATGCCGCGGCGGCGGCGGCCCTGCTCTTCTCCACAGCCACTTACGCCTTCATGGACCCCCTGCTGCGCCTCTTGGGCGCCGACGCCGACACCATCGGCTTCGCGCGGGACTATATCTTCTGGATCCTCGTCGTCGGCGGCGCGCCCACGGCGCTGGGCATGATCTTCGCCCACCTCGTGCGGTCGGAGGGAGGCTCCCGGCAGGCGAGCATAGGCATGTCCTTCGGCGGCATCCTCAACTGCGTCCTCGATCCGATCTTCATCTGGCCCTTGGGAATGGGCGTAAAAGGCGCGGCCATCGCCACAGCCCTGTCCAACCTCGCCGTCGTGGCCTATTTCCTGATCAGGATACGCGCCGCGCGCGGACGGACCATCATCTCCCTCGATCCGCGCGATCTCGCGCTCGAAAAGGAGATCGCCGGCTCCGTCGCCGCCGTGGGGCTCCCCGCTTCGTTGCAGACCGTCCTGTCGCTGACCTCCAACACCGTGTTGAACAACCTCGCGGCCACCTACGGGGCGGCCGCCCTCGCGGCGGCGGGCATCGTCAAGAAGGTCGACATGATCCCCATGAACGTGACGACGGGCATTTCCCACGGCGTCCTGCCCTTCATCGGCTACAACTTCGCCGCGAAGCGCCACGACCGCGTGCGCAAGGTCAACGCCTTCACGCGGGCCCTCGCCGTGAGCTTTTCTCTCCTCTGCATCGCGATCTTCGAGCGTTTTGCCGAGCCTATCGTGGGCCTGTTCATAGGCGACGCCGAGACCATCAGGCTGGGCGCGGCCTTCCTGCGCGTGCTCTGCCTAACGACGCCGATGATGGCCATCAGCTACCTCATCACCACCATGTTCCAGGCGATGGGGCAGGGCAGGCGCGCCCTCGTCATCTCGATATTCCGCAAGGCGACCATAGACGTGCCTCTCATGTTCCTGATGAACCGCCTTGTGCCCCTCTACGGGATTTTTTGGGTGCAGCCCATCGTCGACACCCTATCGGTGGGCCTGTCTTTCACCCTCTACCGCGACTTTTCCCGCCGGCTGGGGGGCGAATCCGACCCCGCTCCTCCCCACCCTGGCGCGACGCGCTCTTTTCCCCGATAATCGCGCTGAGGGGAGGGAAAAAGCATGGCTGACCTGAATCGCGGCTATTGCCTCGTGCTCGCCGGCGGCGGCGCGAAGGGCGTCTATCATCTCGGCGTATGGAAGGCCCTCCGCGAGCTCGGCATCGAGGTGGACGCCTTCGT
>JAJTBU010000334.1 GCA_021286735.1 bacterium | reverse complement strand
GCAGGGGGCGCTGGATTCCGTCGTAGATCGAGCCGATAAGGCCGGGGCCGAGGAGGACGGAGAGGGGCTTGCCCAGCCCTTCGACGGGCTCCCCGACGCGCATCATCGTGTTGTCCTCGTAGATCTGGATCGTGGCGATCTCGCCTTCGAGCCTGATGATCTCGCCTATCAGCCCCGCGTTCCCGACCTTGACCACGTCGTAGAGGCCGGCGGCGGCCATGCCGCGCGCCTTGACGATCGGCCCCGAAACCCTCGCTATGCTTCCGGTCGTCATGAGAGCCTCCCTTCGCCGAAAAGGCTGGGGAGGAGGGCGGCGGCCAGCTCCCCGCGCGCCTCGTCGAGGGTCATCGTCATGGAGTCGTCGGACGCGCCGAGGACTATGCCCCGCGCCGGCAGGGCCTGATCCTCCGCCTGAGAGGCGAGCGCCGCCCCGAGCAGCTCAGCGATCGCGGGCGGGGCTTTCGAGCCGAGGCCCTTGTGGCGCAACGACACCTTCCTGCCCTCGAGCGCCGATTTTCTCGCCTGGAGCGCGGAGAGGCACCAGGCGCCGATCTTTTCGCCCTCCATGCCCGCGAGCGCTTTTTGGATAGAATCCTTCAGGGCGGCGTCGACGAATCGGGCCTTCTGCCGCGTCTTCTCCAGCGGCAGCTTGGAGAGCGTCTCGCGCCGCATCGCGGCTATCCGCTCGGCTTTTTCGCGCTCGAGGCCCGCGATCTTGGCGTCGAGTTCCTGCGCCGAGCGCTGCCTTAGCGCCTCGGCCTCGTCGCCCGCCTTGCGGACGATGCGTTCCGACCGCTTGGCCGCGTCTTCGAGGATTTCGCGCTCGAGCGCCTCGGTTCCTTTTATCTCTTCCATCCTACCGTCTTCCTCATTGGATCTTTATGCCGATCGCCTGCCGCACGGCGTCGACCAGCCTGACATGGTCGGGCTGCGGGCCCGCGAGCGGCGGAATCTCTACGACGAGGGGATAGCGTCCCGACAGCTGCCAGGCGATGAGTTCCTCGCCGAGCATGTCGGCGATGTCCTCGCTCAGGATGAGCATCCTGCCCTCCCCCGGCTCGCCGACCGCCCGGCGGAAAGCCTCGCGGGCCTGGTCGGCGCCGGCGACGGCCGTCCCCTCCACGCCGATCATCCGAAACGCGATGATCAGCTCTTCCTCGGCGATGGCGTAGATTTCCGTCACAAGACTGCCTCGCCGGGTCTACAGAAGTAGAATGAGCAGGGCGACGAGGAATCCCCAGAGGCAGATGCCTTCGGCCAACCCGACGTAGGGAAGCGCCTTTCCCGAAAGCTCGGGCTTTTCGGCCATGGCGCCCATGGCGGCCGAGCCGATCTTGGCCACGGCGATGCCGCCCGCCACCGCCGCCACGCCCACGGCCAGGGCCGCGGCGAGGTACTTTATGGAATTACCCAAGGCGGAGGCGGGCGCGGCCGCAGTCGTCTGAGCGGTGGCCTGGGCAAAGGCCGACGCGGCGCCGAGGGTGGCCAACGCGGCCGCGGCTATCTTCTTCTTCATGTAAAACTCCTTTCCCGCCCAGCGGGCGCGATCGTCGGGCGACCGCGGTCAATTATCGAATCGTATCGGATCGAAGGTCTTCCCCGTACGCGTGAAGAACTTGGAAAAGAACTCGTAGTACTGCAGCCGGATCACCTGGATGGTCACGATGAGCCCCTCCAGGCCTATGATGACGGCGTTCCCGATGATGAAGACCAGGAACTGGCCCACGACGCCGCCCGGGGCCTTCGTCCTGACGAGGTCGGCCATCGTGAAGACGACGAAGGAGAGCACGGCGTGGGCCAGGGCGAAAGCCGCCACGCGGAGGAAGCTCATGCTGTTCGAGGCGTAGTAGGAGAAGGTCTCGATCAGCTCCACGAGGCCGCCGACGAGGACGTCGATCGCCGAGAATTTTTCTTTTTCCCCTTCGGCCGCCTCGCCGCGGCGCTTCGCCGACGAACGGTCGACCGCCGCCTTGAGCGGCTCGGTGAACAGGAGGGCGACGACAGGCAGGCCTATGCCCAGGGCGTCGATCCAGCCCAGCCTACCGCCGGCCACGATCCGCACCGCCATGCCCGCGGCCCACCAGAACAGGAGGGTTCCCGAAAGGCCGGTCTTCGCGAACAGGGCCTCGCCCCACTCCCCCCGCCTGGCCAGGTTGATCATGTTGATGACCAGCCCCGTGGAGTTGATGAGGAAGCCCACGGCCACCGTGAAGCCGAAGAAGGCGAACATCGAGGCGATGTTTCCGCTCGGCATGATCTCGAGGAAGCGGTCCTTGGGCGCGCCGAGGATGAGTCCCGTGAGGAAGCGCTCGATGGGGACGAGGAGGGCTTCGTCGGAGAACACCGAGCCGACCAGGAATCCCATCGCCATGGAACCGGCTCCCGCGGCCACGAAGGCCGGCCAGAACTTGCCGTACCCGGCGAGGAAACCTTTCTTGGCCTTTCGGATGAGGAGTCCGAGGGCGAGGATGACGGCGCCCTGCCCCATGTCGCCGAACATGATGGCGAAGAGGAGTGTGAAGAAGAAGGCCACGAAGGGCG
>JAJTBU010000333.1 GCA_021286735.1 bacterium | reverse complement strand
GCCAGCCAGCACCAGCTCGGCACGGCCGCCGATTTCGGCTCGATCACGGACGAGTTCGCGGGGACGGCGGCCGGCAAGTGGGTGGCGGCCAACGCGGGCCGCTTCGGCTTCTCGCTCTCCTTCCCCAAGGGGCTGGAGCCGGTCACCGGCTACCTCTGGGAGAGCTGGCATTTCCGCTACATCGGCAAAGAGGCCGCCGCCCTGCAGGAAGAATATTTCGGCGGCGTGCAGCACTACCTCATCGTGTTCCTGGACGCCCTTTCCCGAGCGCCACGGAAAGGATGAGGTCGGCGACCGCGTCCTCCTCGTTCGTCCTGTCCGACACCACGCGCGCGATCGCCTTGATTGCGGCGAGGGCGTTCGCCGGAGCGCATCCCCATCCCGCGGCCTTGATCATGCTGTAGTCGTTCATCGCGTCGCCGACCGCCATCACGGCTTCCATCGATATGCCGAGCCTGGCCGCGAGCCGCCCCAGGGCCGAGCCCTTGTCGGCGCCGAGGGGCAGGATCTCCAGGAAATAGGGCTTGGAAGTCATAACCTGGGCGCGGCCGGCATAGTGCTCGGCGAGTTCCCGATAGAGGGCGGCGATGTCCTCCTCCTCGCCGGGAATGACGAACTTGAGCTGCCCGCGCGCGAACATCTCGTCCTTGGGAAGGGCGGGGACCGCCTTCTGGCCCGAGAGCCGCTCGTCGAGGAAGGCGAGGGGGCTGAGCGCGCTGCAGTAGATCTTCCCGTCCTGGTACACCTGCCATTCGAAGCCGCGGGCCTCGATTTCGGCGGCGATCGCGCGGCATTCCCCTGGAGAGAAGAGAAGCGTGTCGCAGGCGGCGCCGGTCTCGGCGTCCAAAATCTCGGCGCCGTTCGAGCAGACGAGGAAGTTGCCCGGCCTGCCCAGCCCGAGGAAGTCGATGTATTTCTTCATGGCGGGATAGCTTCGGCCCGAGGCCAGGACAAGTTCGATACCCGCCTCCTCGGCGGCGGCGACGGCGCGCCGGTTCGCTTCTGAGATGCTCAGGTCGGCCCGGAGCAGGGTGTCGTCGAGGTCGAGGGCTATGAGGGCGATGTCCATGGCTTTGGGTATACTACGCTCGCCGGGCTCGTGAAAAGGCGTGGGAGGACGGCGCTCCGCTCCGCGATACCCCGCCCCCAGCCTTCCCATCGGGGGCGCTTCGTGGCAGTATTGCCCTGATGCCGCCGATGCGCGGCGAGGAGCGTTTTCATGGATACCATCGATTTGCGAAGCGATACCGTCACCTGGCCGACCCCCGCGATGAGGGCCGCCATCGCCGAAGCCCCCGTCGGGGACGATGTCTACGGCGACGATCCGTCGGTGAACGAGCTCGAGGCTCTGGCCGCCCGCGCCGTCGGCAAGGCGGCGGCGCTCTTCGTTCCCTCCGGCACCTTCGGCAACCAGCTCGCCCTCTTCTCCTGGTGCCCGCGCGGCAGCGAGGTGATCCTCGGCGAGCAGTGCCACATCATCCAGCACGAGGCGGGCGCGGCCTCCGTCATCGCCGGCGTCCAGACGCGGCCGGTCGACGCGCCAAACGGCATCCTCCCCCTCGGCGAAATACGCTCCCGCGTGCGCGGCGACGACATCCACTATCCGCCCACCTCGCTGATCTGCCTCGAGAACGCCCACTCCTCGGGGCGCGTCGTGCCCCTCTCCTACATGGCCGAGGTAGCGGACTTCGCCCGCGGGGCGGGGCTTCCCGTCCATCTCGACGGCGCGCGGCTCTTCAACGCGGCCGCCTCCCTGGGCTGCGGGGCGGCCGAGATAGCCGCCAAGGTCGACTCCCTGATGTTCTGCCTCTCCAAGGGTCTCTGCGCCCCCGCCGGCTCCATGCTCGCCGGCCCGGCGGACTTCATCGCCCGCGCGCGCCGCAGGCGCAAGATCATGGGCGGCGGCATGCGCCAGGTGGGCATCCTCGCCGCCGCGGGCATCATCGCCCTGAACGACATGGCGGGCCGCCTGGGCGAGGATCACGAGAACGCCCGCTACCTGGCATCGCGCCTCGCCTCCCTCCCCGGCCTGAGCGTCCAGCGCGACGCGCTCGACATCAACATGGTCTTCTTCACCCTGCCCGCGGGCGTCGACGGCGAGGCGCTGGCTCGGCACCTCCGCGCGGGCGGCGTCAAGATCAACCCGCCGGAGAACGGCGCCTGCCGCTTCGTGACGCACTACTGGATCAAGCGCGCCCATATCGATAAGGTGGTGTCGCTCATGCAAGCCTTCCTGCAAGGCCGGGCCTGAGCGGGGGAAGGAATGTCCGAGAGCGAGGAAAGGCCGGCGCCCGGGGCGGGGCGGGCCGGCGACGAAAAGGCGGCCGCGGACGCGCGCGAGGCCGCCGAATCACGCAAGATGGTCCGCGACGCGGGGATGCTCTCCGCGCTGACCATGGTCTCGCGCGTCCTCGGCCTCATCCGCGAGATGACCAAGGCCGTCTTCCTCGGCACCGGCGTCCTCTCCGACGCCTTCTCCGTCTCTTTCATGATCCCCAACTTCATGAGGCGCCTCTTCGCGGAGAATTCCATCGCCGTGGCCTTCATCCCCACCTACAAGGGCTACCTCCACGAGAAGGACGAGGCCTC
>JAJTBU010000332.1 GCA_021286735.1 bacterium | reverse complement strand
CTGATCAAGCGCATGGCGATCATCGCCTTAGTCATCGCGCCGATGCTGCGCGCGTTCTGGAGGTAATCATGGCGGACTCGAAGCATCTCTACATGATCATGCACCCCAACCATTCGCTGATCGCGTCCCAGCTCGAACCCGAGCATTTCATCCGGCACTACGTGCAAGGTTCGACGCGCTATTTCGAGGGCCGGCTCATCTTCGCCGAAGTCGATCCCGATTTCCGGAATGAGTATTTCGACATCGACGGCGCCTACGCCGAGCTGATCCCCCACGAGGACGGCAGGCCCAAGGCGACGAAGTTCATCAAGAGCTACCGGATCCTCGAGCACATGGATTTCAACGCCCTGGGGAAGCTCTACCTCTGCAACTCGGTGGGCGATTTCGTCGAACTCCGGAGCGGGGATTACAATCCCGACGGGGACGCGGAGGAATTCCGCATCATCCTCGAGATCAATCCCGTCCGCTTCATAGTGCTGACGAAATACAACTTCCTCGATTTCGGGCGCTTCATCACCGATCCCCACAACTCGAAGGGCGCCCCGAAAATGTTCTTCTCCCAGCTCGAATTCTCGACCGACGAATTCCTGAGGGAATACGAGGAGAATCCGCTGATCCGGTGCTATGTCCCCGGCATCCACCCGGCGCGGCTGCGGAACGCCATCGACGAGGTGCGCTCGACGCCGGGGAAATTCGTCAAGGGGCTGTCGCTCGACTGCCCGATCGACAAGGTTTCGTACAAGCTCCTGCGCGACGGCTTCATGTTCGCGGGCGGGGGAGCGTACAAATATTACCCATTGTTGAGCCTGGACGAGGTCGAACGGAAATTCTACCGATATTGGAAGTCGATGTAGAAAAGGCCGGGGGAGCCCCGATCGGCGCCCCCGCGGCGCGGCCGGCGCGGGGCTGAACGCCCGGGGGCGGGCGGCGCGCCGCCTCTCCGACCCTGGCGGGCTTGATGCGCTCCGCCATTCTCGCTATCGTTCTTTTTCTCGTATGGCAAGAACCTACCTTGATACAGACAGGCCGATCTTCGCCCTGGCCACGGCGCCGGGGCGGGCGGCCCTCGCCGTAATCCGCGTCTCGGGAAGATCGGCGCTCGAACTCTGTGACCGATGCTTCTCGGGCCGGCGTTCCCTTTCGGGCGCGCGCGGCTACTCCATGCTCCACGGCTTCCTCGTGGACCCCGACGGCGGCGAGCGCATCGACGAGGTGGTGGCGGCCGTCTTCCGCGGCCCGCGCTCCTTCACGGGCGAGGATTCCGTCGAATTTTCCTGCCACGGATCCCCCGCGGTGGCCAGCCGAGCCCTCGCCGCCCTTGAGCGGGCGGGACTCTCGCCCGCCCTGCCCGGCGAATTTTCCTTCCGCGCCTTCATCAACGGCAAGACCGACCTCGTGCGCGCCGAGGCGATCGCCGAACTCGCGGGCGCCCAGTGCGAATCCGCGCGCGCCGACGCCCTCGCGCGGCTCTCGGGTGCCCTCTCGGCCGAATACGCCTCGCTGCGCGACGCCATGCTCGATCTCCTGGCCGAAATCGAGGCCCGCCTCGACTATCCCGAGGAGGAAGGCCCCGATGAGGCCGAGGCTGAGACCGCGGGCGGCCCCGACGCGACTGGTGCCGCCGGCGCCCGAAGCCCCGCGGCAGCCGCCGGCTCGGCGCGGCCCTGGCTCGCGGCCCTCGCTTCCTGCGAAGCCCGCCTCGAGCGGCTCTCGCGGAGCTACCTGGGCGGGAGGCTGCGCCAGGAAGGCGCGCTCGTTGTCGTGGCGGGCAGGCCGAACGCCGGCAAATCGAGCCTCTTCAACCTTGTGACCAGGGAAGAACGCGCCATCGTGAGCCCGGAGCCCGGAACGACCCGCGATTGGCTCGAAGCCTGGATCGAGATCGGCGGCTACGCGGTGCGCCTGGTGGATACGGCGGGCCTGCGCCGCGCCGAGGAGGGCGTCGAGGCCGAGGGAGTCAGGCGCAGCCTCGACTTGAGCGGCCGCGCCGACATCGTCGTCTATCTCGCCGACGGCAGGGCGGGGCTCTCTGCCGAGGACGAGGCCTTCATAGCCCTCCATCCCGGCGCGATAAAGCTGTGGAACAAGATAGACGCCGCCGATTGCCGGCCCGCGCCCGAAGGCGGGGACTGGCTGCCGATAAGCGCGAAAAAGGGTGAACGCCTCGAGTCGCTGGAAGCGGCGCTCAGGGCGCGCCTCGACCTGCTCGCCGGAGGCGGACTCGGAGCCGCGCCGGGCGCAGCGGAGCCGCTGTCCTCGGATCGCCCCTCTTCCCATGCCGACGAGGTCCGTCTCGCGAGCGCCCGCCAGAAAACCCTGGTGGATCGCTGCCTCGAAGCCGTGCGCCGGGCGGGCGAGGGCGCCCTGGCGGGCCTTCCCCTCGACGCGGTCGCCCTCGACCTGCGCGAAGCCGCCGGCTTCCTGGGCGAAATCACCGGCGAGATCGCGGGCGAGGAAGTCTTCGACCGCATCTTCGGCTCGTTCTGCCTGGGCAAGTGACCGCGGTGAGCGTTGTGCGATTTTATGCCTGGCCATGGAGGCTGCGTTGAGCGATTTTGATGCGATCGTCATAGGGGGCGGGCACGCGGGG
>JAJTBU010000331.1 GCA_021286735.1 bacterium | reverse complement strand
GGCGGTAAAAGAGGTCAAGATCATCGACCGCGAGGCGGCCGCGGCGAAAGGGCTCCTCGTCACGCTCGACGGCGGCGTCGACGACGCTTACGTCGCGATGGTCAAGTCCAAGCTCCTGCGCCCCGAACTTATCGCCGCGGGAGCCGCCTCCGTCAAGGTCGTCTACACGCCCCTCCATGGCACGGGCGCCATGCTCTTCGAGCGCATCATGGGCGAACTCGGGCTCAAGGTCCTGACCGTGCCCGAACAGCGCCAGCCCGACGGAGAATTCCCGACGGTCGCCTTCCCCAATCCCGAGGAGCCGGCGGCGCTCAAGCTCGCCATAGAGCTCGGCGCGAAGGAAAAAGCCGACGTCGTCATGGCTACCGACCCCGACGCCGACCGCCTCGGCATCGCCGTGCCGAACAAAGCGGGCGACTTCGTCCTGGTGACGGGCAACCAGCTTGGCGCCCTCCATCTCGACTACCTCCTCCTTTCCCGCGAGGAGCTGGGAAAGATGCCCCCCCGGCCGGCCTGCATCAAGAGCATCGTCACCACCGATTTCCAGGCCGTGATCGCTTCGAAATACGGCGTCGAGTGCCGCGAATGCCTGACCGGCTTCAAGTGGATCGCCGACCTGATGCGCAAACTCGAGGCCGAGGGCAAAGACTTCGTCTACGCCACGGAGGAGAGCTACGGCCACTTGATCGAGACGGAAGTCCGCGACAAGGACGGCATCTCCGCCGCCGCACTCACCGCCGAGATGACGCTCTATTGGCGCTCCAAGGGCAAGAGTCTTTTGGACAGGCTCGAGGAACTCTACGAGGAATTCGGCTACTACGAGGAGCGCGGCATAAGCAAGTATTTCCAGGGGCCGAGCGGAATGCAGATTATGTCGGGCATCATGGAGAAGTATCGGGTAAAACAGCCCCTCGCGCTCGGCGGCATTCCCGTCGCATCGATCCGCGACGTCAAGACCGGCGAAACCTGGGAGGTCGGAGGCGAAAAGCGCCCCATCGACCTGCCCGAGAGCGATGTCCTCCAGTGGAGACTCCGCGACGGGACGCTCGTGACGGTGCGGCCTTCGGGGACCGAGCCCAAGATCAAGTACTACATCCTCTGCAGGACAGAGGTCGGCCAGGGCGGCGTCGCCGCGGCCAGGGCCCAGACCGCGGACAAGGTCGCCGCGATCAGCGCCGATATCCGAAAGGTCATCGGCTGATGGCGGATTATTCGGGCGGCGCGCCCCTCTGGGCGCGCTTCGTTGGGGGAGGCCCCCAGGAATCCGGAGAGAGCGCGGCCGCGCGGCGAGCCGCTTCGGGCTGGGTCCTCCCCGCGGGCGTCGACCGCCTTCCCCCTCCCGCCCATGCGATCGCTGGCTGCCCCCTGCCCCACGATTGGGACAGGCGCGGCTACGCCGCCCTCGATGTGGAGACGACGGGCTTGGATTCGGGCAGGGACCGCGTCATAGAGGTCGGCGTCGTCCTTTTCAGCTTCGACGGCGAGGGCGCGCTGCGCGAGGAATCCAGCTGGGGCAGCCTGATCGATCCCGGTATTCCTATCCCGGCCTCCTCGACCGCGGTGCACGGCCTGACGGACCTCGACATTTGGGGAGCGCCATCCTTCCGCTCGATCGCGGACAAGCTCGCGGCCATGCTCTCCGGGCGCGTGTTCGTGGCGCACAACGCGCCCTTCGACGCGGGCTTCATGGATTCCGAGTTCTCGCGCCTCGGCGGCGCCTCCCCCATAGGCGAAATGGCCGATACGCTGCCCCTTCTCAGGCTCGCCGTGCCGAACCTCATGTCGTACAGCCTCGGCAAGGCCGCCTTCGTCCTCGGCATCGAGACGGGCACCTCGCATCGAGCCCTCGACGACGCGAGGACCTGCATGCGGCTCTTCACCCACAGCGCCCGAATCCTGTCCGGCTCCTGCCCCTGAGCGACCTGCGTCCCCACCTATGAACCGCCCGGCTTCTCCTCGAGTAAACCATTTTGTCGCGCTCGCGGCCCTGGTTGTCGCCTCGCTCGCCCTCGTCGTCATTCTCAAGCCGGCCCGCCGCGAGAACGCGGAGCGCCGGGGCCTCCTTTCCTGGATAAAGTCCACTTCGGAGAGTTCAAGCTTCCAGATCGCCCCCGACCAGGTGATCGACCAGGCCTTCCTCGAATCCCTGTCGAACCGCGAACTCGCCTCCATCCTCTCGACGGCGAACATAGGAAACCTCGACCCCGCCCAAGCGAGGACCCTCGGCGCCGCGGTTGTCTCGCGGGCGATCATGCAGGGCAAATCCCCGGAGGAGCAGGCGCGGAAGCTCTTCCCTTCGGCCTCGCAGGCGCTGGCCATGCTCGCCAGGGAGCGCGACGTGGACGATTATCTGGAGAACGCGGCCGAACAGGGCGCGGCGGGCGATTACTATCAAAATGTGGTCGACCTCGTGCCGGCGATGAAGCCGATCCGCCTCCACTATACTGAGTTCCTAAGGGGCGTCTTCGACGCGATGCAGGAGATGCACAAGGTGAAGGACGCCGCGAAGGATTTCCCCGAGGCGCGCGGATACAGGGGGGGCGTCACCCTCCCCGCCCTCTCCACGAAGCCCAACCCCAGGGAATACGCCCTTTCCCACACCTACGCCCTCGATATCTTC
>JAJTBU010000014.1 GCA_021286735.1 bacterium | reverse complement strand
TGGCGCACGAGGCCTTCGGCCACGGCGTCGAGACGGACATGTTCTACAAGGGGCGCGCCAAGGCTGTCGAATACCTCGGCAAGCGCGTGGGCTCGGACCTCGTGACCATGTACGACGGCGCGGCGGGCCAGGACCAGTGCGGCTCCTTCATCTTCGACGACGAGGGCACGAGCGCCGCCAAGACCAAGATCATCGACAAGGGCATTCTTTTGGGCGGCATCTCGGATTCGCTCTCGGCGCTGGCGCTCGGCATACCCCTCACCGGCAACGGCCGACGCGAGGCCTTCTCGCACAAGGCCTACGCGCGCATGACAAACACCTATTTCGAGCCCGGAACCTCGAAATTCCCCGACATGGTCGCGTCGGTCAAGCGGGGCTGGCTCCTCTCGCGGCTCAACGCCGGCATGGAGGACCCACGCAACTGGGGCATCCAGCTCCTCTGCCTGGTCGGAAGGGAGATCGTGGACGGCAAGCTCACCGGGCGGGTCGCCAGCCCGATCGTCTGCTCGGGCTACGTGCCCGACGTCCTGCAGGCGATCGACATGGTCTCGGACGATTTCCATCTCGCGGGCTCGGGAGCCTGCGGCAAGGGGCACAAGGAGTACGCCAAGGTCTCCTCCGGCGGTCCGTACGTCAAGACAAGGATGAGGTTGGGATGATGAAAGACATAATCGTAGCGGCAATTGGCAAGGTGAGCGCCGAGGGTCCGATCCGCGTCGCCGACTGGCGCCTCGTGGGCAAGACGGTCTCCCGGCGGGAACAGTATTTCGTCGCCGAGAAATCGGAGCAGCTGCGCTCGGTCGAGGAGGGGGGCTTCGCGCTCACGGTCTACGTGGACGGCGAGGCCGAGGGGAAGCGGACGCGAGGCGAGGCGACGGTGACGATCCAGCCCACCCATGCGGCGGCCGAGGTCGAAGAAAAGATTAGGCAGGCGGTCTTCGCGGCGTCGAAGTCGAAGAGCCCCTGGTACGACCTGCCCGGTCCCGCGCCGGCGAGAGTGGCCCTGCCCGCCTCCGGCTTCGAGTCGCTCGACGGCATCGCGCGCCTGGAGGCGGTCAAGAATGCCCTCTACGCCCCGGAAGCGGCAGCGGGAGGCGTCGCGCCGGCGCGCGGAGCCTCCGGCACCTGGGCTCCGGGCGCCACGGCCACCCGGCCCCGCGTCAACTCGCTCGAGATATTCCTCTCGCGGGAGGACAAGACCTTCCTGAACTCCAAGGGACAGGCCTACGATGGCCGCACCTGGCGCGGCTACTCGGAGTTCGTCGTCGACGCGCCCTCGGCCGGCGGCCCCGTGGAACTCTTCGACGACATCGAGTTCTCCGAGCCCGACGCCGCCAGGCTTTCGGCGGCGACAGGCGCCAGGCTCGCCCAGGTCGCGGACCGAGCCGTCGCCATTCCCATGCCATCTTTGAAGGACATTCCCGTCATCCTCTCGGGCAAGGAGGCGGAGGAAGTCTTCGCCTGGTTCGCCGGCAACGCCACCACCACCGCCGTCTTCACCAAGTCCTCCACCTTCGCCCTCGGCGAGAATGTCCAGCGCGGCGAGAAGGATGAGGCCGTGGCGGAGCCGATCGACCTCTGGGCCGAACCCGCGCTCGCGGGGCTCCCCGCCTCGGCGGCCTTCGATGTCGACGGCTTCCCGCTCGAGCGGACGCCCGTCATCCAGGGCGGCGTTCTCGTGAATCTGGTAGGCTTGATCAGGTATGCCGACTGGCTCGGCCAGGCGCGGCGCGGGGCCTTCCCGCTCTTTTCCGTTTCCCCGGGCGCCGCTTCGGTCGAGGCCATGCGCGCCGCTCCCCACCTCGAGCCGGTGATGTTCTCGGACTTCCGCCTGGACGGCATAACCGGCGACTTCGGCGCCGAGATCCGCCTGGCATACTGGTTCGACGGCAAAAAGCGCGTTCCCGTGACGGGCGGATCGATCTCCGGCTCGCTCTCCGAACTTCGCGCCTCCATGCGCCGCTCCTCCGAGCGCTGGCTCGCCACCAGGTCGCTCTGCCCGGTGGCGGTCCAGCTCCACGGCGTCTCGATCACCGGCACCTGATTAGTCGCCGATACCTGGCAAAGAAAAAGGCGGCTCGAAAGAGCCGCCTTTTTTACGCCGACGCGATAAGGACGCTCAGTGCGCCGCTTTGCGGAGGGCCTCGACCTTGTCGGTCTTCTCCCAGGAGAATTCCGGCCGGCCAAAGTGGCCGTAGGCGGCCGTAGCCCGGTAGATCGGGTTCTTGAGCTGCAGCGCGTCGATGATGCCGTGCGGCGAGAGGTCGAACACCTTGGAGACCGCCGCGGCGATGGCCTGCTCGGACACGGCCGCCGTGCCGAAGGTCTCGACCAGGACGGATACCGGCTCGGGAACGCCGATGGCGTAGGCCAGCTGGAGCTCGCAACGCTTGGCCAGGCCCGCGGCCACGATGTTCTTGGCCACGTAGCGCGCCATGTAGGCGGCCGAGCGGTCGACCTTGGAGGGATCCTTGCCCGAAAAGGCTCCGCCGCCGTGCCGGCCCATGCCGCCGTAGCTGTCCACGATGATCTTGCGCCCGGTGAGGCCCGTGTCGCCTGCCGGACCGCCGATCACGAAGCGCCCCGTCGGGTTGATGTAATAGCGCGTAGAGGCGTCGAGGAGGCCTGTCGGCTCGAGCACCGGCTTGATCACCTTGTCGATCAGGGTCGTCCTGATCTCGTCGTAGGGGAGTTCGGCGCCGGAGGCTTTCCTTTCGTCGTGCTGGTGGGAGAGGACGACCGCCGCTATCCTCACGGGCTTGGCGCCGTCGTACTCCACCGTCACCTGGCTCTTGCCGTCGGGGCGAAGCCAGGCGATCTCCCTGGCCTTGCGCGCGCGCGAGGCCTCCTTGAGAATCTTGTGGGAGAGGATGATCGGGGCGGGCATCAGCTCGGGGGTCTCGTCGCAGGCGAAGCCGAACATCATGCCCTGGTCGCCGGCGCCCTGCTTGCCCTCGTATTCCTTGAGCCCCTTGCCCTCGACGCCCTGGGCTATGTCGGGGGACTGGTTGTGGATGGCGTTGAGCACGGCCATGGAAGCCCAGTCGAGGCCGTATTCGGGGTTGTCGTAGCCTATGTCGCGCACGACCCTGCGCGCGACTTCCTGGATGTCGACATAGGTCCGCGTCGTTATCTCGCCGCCGACGAGGACGAGGCCGGTGGTGGCGTAGCATTCGCAGGCCACGCGGCTGTGGCGGTCTTTCTCGAGGCAGGCGTCCAGCACAGCGTCGGAAATTTGGTCGCAGAGCTTGTCGGGGTGTCCTTCAGACACCGATTCTGAGGTAAATGGCCTAAGGGGGTTCACGGAGGACCTCTTTAGCGAAATTTTTTACCCGCCCGCAATTCGGTAAATCGGCGGGACCGCCCCGGTACAGAAAACTTCCCTCGGAACGGCTTTAAGCCGAGTCTATCTCTTTGCCAGGAAAGAGTCAACGGCGGCCCCGGCGGCCGCTCAGGCGGCCGTCGGGGCGCGACGCCTTGTCCCGGGCGGAAAATCTGCCGATAGTGGGAGCATGGGTTCGAGACCGCGCGCCCGGCGCCTTTCGGCGCTCCTAATCCTCTCCTTACTGCTCGCCGGGGCCGGGCGCGCCGCCGCCGCCCCGGGCGAACTGCCTTTGCCGACCTTCGCGCCAGCCAAGACCCGCGACGCCCTGATCCGCGCGGCCGAAGGCCTGGTGGGCGCTCCCTACCTCTATGGCGGCGAGAACGCCTCGGGCCTCGACTGTTCGGGCTATCTCTTTCTCGTTTTCAAGAGCGCGACGGGGAGTTCCATTCCGCGCACCGTCGCCGAGCAGGGCCGCTGGGTCCTGCCCATTCCCCGCGGGGAACTCGTTCCCGGCGATCTCGTCTTCTTCGACATGAGCGCCGGAGCCTCGGCAGGGGCTGGCGCAAAGCCGCCGGCCGCCGGAGCGGCTACCGCTGCCGCCGCCAAAGCCGCCCGCCGCATCGATCACGTCGGCATCTACATCGGCGACGACGCCTTCCTCCACGCGGCCAGCGCCGGCTCCCGCACCGGCGTCGTCCAGGCCTCGCTCGCCGATCCCGCCTGGGCCGCCAGGTTCGCCTTCGCGGGCCGCGCCCTGCCCGCCTCGGCCCTCTCCGGCGCCGCCATCGAGTGGGGACTCTCCGCCACCTTCGAGGCCGAGCCTTCCGGCGCGGCGGCAGCCACCGACGGCCTCGCCCTCGCCCTTCCCGGATTCAGGGGCGCGGGCCTGCGCGTCGCGGGCACCTTCCCTCTCGGCCGCAACTTCTCCGTCGGCATCGAGGGGCGCGCCGAATGGGACAACCTCCTCGGCGTCTTCCGCTTCCCCGCGGCGATCTTCCTAGGCCAGAACGAAGGCGTCTCGATCTTCGCCGGGCCCGCGCTAACCCTCGGCGCGCCGAGCCTGCCCTCCGCGGACGCGAGCGGCGGCGCCCGCGCCTACGAGGCCGTCCCAGCCTGGCTCGCCTCGGCGGGCATCCGCTGGACCCCGGTCGTCTACCGCTCAGGCGCCACATCCATCGGCCTCGGCGCCGAGCTGCGCTACGATCGCTACCGCCCTATCTCAGACCCCGCCGCCTCTCTGGCCGCCTCCCAGGCGAGCGATCAGGCCGCCAACCGCCGCGCCTGCTTCAGCCTCTCGGTCGGCCTCCGCGTGAGAAGCATACATTACTGAGCATTTGCGTTCAGTATCGTATAGAAAACCGCTATCTTCCGTAGGACGGCACTTTGCCGCACAGGCTCGCAAAAGAAAGGCGGCCGCCGGGGATCTCCCCGGCGGCCGCCTTCGTGGATTCACGGCGCCACTCTCGCAATCGGGCGCCGCCCGATCGGCCTTGCGTGGCCGCGCTACCGCGCGGCCACGCCGCAAAGCCCTCAGGCCATCGCGGGAACCTTCTTCTTCTGGCCCTTGACGTCGGTCTCGATGAGCTTGTACGAGTTCGTCGGGCACTTGGCCACGCAGACGCCGCAGGAGGTGCACTTCGAATAATCGGTGACGGGGATGCCGTTGACCATGGTTATGCACTTCTCGGGGCAGTTCTTGACGCAGATCTCGCACTTGATGCAGCCGACGGCGCAGGTCTTCTTGACGTTGGCCTTGACCACGTTGCGGTTGGAGCAGAGCACCACCGAACCCTTGCGCGAGCGCGGAATCAAGGCGAAGAGCTTCTGCGGACATTCGGCCACGCACATGCCGCAGCCGGTGCAGTTGTCGTAGTCGACGTGGGGCAGGCCGTCCTCGCCCATGGCCAGCGCGTCGAACTTGCAGACCTGGACGCAGTCGCCCAAGCCCTGGCAGCCCCAGGCGCATTGCTTGACGCTGCCCGTGGACAGCTTGGCGGCCCTGCAGGTCTGGATGCCGATGTACTCGCCCTTGGCGACCGCGTGCTCCCTCGATCCCTGGCACTGGAGCACCGTCACCAGGTCCTCGACCACGGCCGACACGCCCATGATCTTCGACACGGCCTCGGCGGTCGTCGAACCGCCGGCGGTGCACTTGTTGGTCGGGGCGCGGCCCGTGCCCGCCGCCTCGGCGTAGCCGTCGCAGCCGGGGAATCCGCATCCGCCGCAGTTGGCGCCCGGAAGGACCGCGCGCACCTCGTCGATCTTGGGATCGCGCTCGACCTTGAACTTCTTCTCGAACCAGCCGAGGGCGACGCCGATCAGGAAGGCCAGGAGTGCGGCGAAAACGAAAGCGCTCAGTATGATGATGAACATGGGGCCTCCCTTATTTGATCAGGCCGGCGAAGCCCATGAAGGCCATGCCGATCAGGCTCGTCGCGATGAACAGGATGGGAGTCCCCTGGAGGAACTTCGGCACCGGGCTGGTCCGCATGCGCTGGCGCACGCCGGCGAGCAGGATCATGGCCAGGAGGTAGCCCATCGACACGCCCACCGCGTAGACGATGGACTGGATGAAGGTGTAGTTGCGCGAGATGTTCTCGAAAACGACCGCGGAGATGGCGCAGTTCGTCGTGATCAGGGGCAGGTAGATGCCCATCGCGGCGTAGAGGCCGGGCACGTTCTTCTTGAGGTAGAACTCGACCAGCTGGACGAGGCTCGCCACCACGAGGATGAAGATGATGATCTCCAGGAACTCCAAGTGGAGGGGGGCTAGGAGGAAGTTGTAGAGCGGCCAGGTGGCGGCCGTGGCCAGGACCGTCACGAAGGTGACGGCGATGCCCATGCCGAAGGACTGCCCGACGTCGTTCGTCATCCCGATATAGGAGCAGAGCGCGATGAACCGCATCAGGATGATGTTGTTGATCAGCATGCTGATGATGAAGATTCTCATGAGGTCCATTTATGCGTTCTCCTTTGCGGCGGCCGCTTCGGCCTTGAGGGCCATCCGGTTCTTCATCCAGATGTTGAAGGCGATGAAGAGCCCGAAGATCAGGAAGCCGCCCGGGGGAAGGATGAAGAAGAGGATGGGCTGGTAGGACTGGGGCATCACCTGGACGCCGAGGAAGGTCCCGTTGCCGAGCACCTCGCGGAAGGCGGACATGCCGACCAGGACCCAGGTGTAGCCGAGGCCCATGCCCAGGGCGTCAAAGATGGAGTCGACGAGCTTCTGCTTGTAGGAGAAAGCCTCGACGCGGCCCATGATGATGCAGTTGACGACGATCAGCGGAATGAAGACGCCCATGCTCTTGGAGAGTTCGGGGAAATACGCCTTGAGCACGAGGTCGACGATGGTGGTGAAGCCGCCGATGATGATCAGGAAGATCGGCATGCGCACCGAGCTGGGGATGGCCTTCCTGAACGTCGAGACGAAGATCTCGGAGAAAAGGAGGACGAAGGTCATGGCCAGGCCCATGCCGATGCCGTTGGAGACGGTGGAGGTGACCGCCAGGGCCGAGCAGAGGCCGATCATCAGGATGAGGAGCGGGTTGTCGGTGACGAGGCCCGCCTTGAAGATGTTCCAGAGCTTTTTCATTTCATTTGCCTCCCGTCGGCGCGGCGCCCGCCTGGGCGGGGGCCCCGGACGCGGCGGCCGCAGCCTGGTCCGCGGGGGTGGCGACTGGCGCCGCCTGGTTTTCGAGCCACGCGGCCGCGGCATCGGCGGCGGTCTTCACGATCTCCGTCAGCGCCTTGGAGGAGATGGTCGCCGCGGTGATGGCGACGACGTCCTTCTTCACCTCGAAAGCGTCGGTAAGGTACTTGCCCTTGAACTGGCCGGGGAAGGTGATCTTCTCCGCCTTGTTCACGTAGTAGGCGTCGTTCATGGCGTTTTGGCCCAGGCCCGCGGTGTCCGCGAGTTCGAGCACGGTCACGCCGGCGATGTTCCTGGTCAGGCCCACGCCGACGAGCAGCTTGGCCGCGCCGCCGTAGCTCGAGCCGACGGCCTTCACGGCCACGCCGAGGGGCGCCGCCGCCGACTTCACGAGGTAGGCTTTCTCGAAGGATACCGTCTTGGATGTCGATTTAAGGGTTTCGGTGATATCTTCGAAGCTCGCCGCCTCGGGGAAGAGCTTCTTCAGCGATTCGTTCAGCGCCTTTTCGCTCTGCATGGCGATCGCGGGCGCGGTGATGCCCTGCACGACCGCGAGCGTACCGCAGCCGATGGCGGCGAACACCGCGAGGATGAGGCCCAGTCTGGCGTTTCCCTTCATTTGGATGCCTCCTTGGACGGTTTTGCGGGCTTTACGGGAGGCACGAAGCCGTATTTCTTCACGCGCAGCTTGTTCAGGTAGGGAGTCACGACGTTCATGATCAGGATGGCGTAGGTGACGCCCTCGGGATAGCCGCCGAGCTTCCTGATGAGGATCGTGATGAAGCCGATGCCCGCGCCGAAGACTATCTGGCCGAGCGGGGTCAGGGGACGGGTGGAATAGTCGGTCGCCATGAAGAAGGCGCCGAAGGCGATGCCGCCCGAGAGCACGGCGATGAGGGGATTCATCCCGAAGATCCAGGCGAAGAGGAAGGTGGAGCCGAGAACGGACGCTGGGACGATCCACTGCGACACCCCGAGGAGGATCAGGAAGATTCCGCCCACGAGGACGAGGAAGATCGAGCTCTCGCCCAGGGAACCAGCGCGGTAGCCCATGAAGAGCTGGCGCAGGAAGGCGCCCGTGTCCGAGGCGCCGAAGTAGGTGGCCACGTCGGAGAGCGCCTTGCCCTGCTTTAGGAGGGCGAGGGGCGTCGCGGCGCTGGTGGCGTCGGCCGCGAGGGCCAGGCCGTTGGGCATGGTCCAGGTGGTGATGGCCGCCGGGAAGCTCATGAGGAGGAAGGCGCGGCCGATCAGCGCGGGGTTGAAGGGATTGGCGCCCAGGCCGCCGAAGAATTCCTTGGCCACGACGATCGCGAAGATGGCGCCGAGGGCGGCCATCCAGAGCGGGGTCGTCGGGGGCAGGATCAGCGCGAGCAGCATGCCGGTGACGACGGCGGAGAAGTCGCCGATCGTCGTGGGGGCCTTGATCAGCTTGCGGAAGGCGTATTCGGCCGCCACCGCGGAGACGATCGACACCGCCACGAGGGCCAGGGCCGAAAATCCGTAGAGGTAGACGCCGTAGACCGTGGCGGGCACCAGGGCGATGATCACGGAGAGCATCAGCCTCGAGGTGCTTATCTGCGTGAACGAGTGGGGGCTCGACGAGAGCAGCATGCCTTTAGCGGGCATTTTGGGCCTCCTTTTCCTTTTGCTTGATGGCGCGGAGCACCTGCTTGCCTACCCGGAACCGCTGCACGAGGTGGCGGTGGGCGGGGCAGACGAAGGAGCAGGTTCCGCATTCGATGCAGTCGAGGAGGCCGATCTTCTCGGCTTCGACGTAGTCGCCTTCCTCGATGGCCACGGCGAGCAGGGCGGGCGAGAGCCTGCAGGAGCAGGCGCGCATGCAGCGGCCGCAGCGTATGCAGGTCTCTTCCTCAAAGTGCTTCGCCTCTTCGGCGTCGAGGAAGAGGACGCCCGAAGTGTTCTTCTGTACGGGAATATCGTAGCTGGGAACCGCGACGCCCATCATCGGGCCGCCGTAGATCACCATGCCGATGCCCTCGGCGTTCACCTGGGCCAGGCCCGCGGCGACGATCTCGGAAACCGGCGTGCCTATTGGCGCGATCACGTTGGCGGGCTTCGCGCAGGCGCCGCCCGAGAGGGTGAGGCCGCGCTCGATGAGGGGCTTGCCCTCCTTGAACGCGTCCACCATGGCGCAGAGGGTGCCGATGTTCTGCACGACGCAGCCCACATCCATGGGCAGGCCGCCGGAGGGCACTTCCTTGCCGGTGATGGCGCTGATCAGCATTTTCTCGCCGCCCTGGGGGTACTTCGTCTTGAGGAGCTGAGCGCGGATCTTCATGCCCGCCCTCGTCCTCGGACTGGAGGCTATGGCCTTCTCGAGAAGGGGCAGGGCGTAGGCCTTGTTCTCCTCGATGGCGATAACGCCCTCGGGGGCGTTCACGATCTTCATCGTGATGGCCACGCCCTCGACCACGTCCTCGGGGCGCTCCACCATGGTGCGCTCGTCGATCGTGAGGTAGGGCTCGCACTCGGCGCCGTTCGCGATCACCATGGCGATCGGCTTGGAGGGCGCGAGCTTGACGTGCGTGGGGAATCCGGCGCCGCCCATGCCGACGATGCCGGCGGCCCTGACGCGCGCCAAGGCATCATCCTTGGTGCAGGCGAAGGCGTCCAGCGGCGGCAGGAAGTCGACCAAATCCTCGGGACGAGGCGCTTCCTGGCCCTCGGCGGGCGGAGGCAGGGCTTCGATCACGATGCAGGGACCGTCGCTGTTGTTGGACTGGGTGCGCGGTTCGATCTTCTTGACGATGCCGGCGATGGGAGCGTGGACGGGAACGGTCATCCGCCCGTCGGCGTCCGCGATCTTCTGTCCGCGCTTGACGAGGTCGCCCACTTTCACGAGGGCCTGGAGTGGCGCCCCGAAGTGCTGGTTAACGGGGACGACGACCTGTTTCACGTCGCGCAGACGTTCGACCGCCAGTCCGCTCGAGCGTTCCTTTCTTTCGGGCGGATGGGCTCCGCCTTTGAAGGTCTTGGCTGTCATGGCAGGATAATTCTCCTTTGCAGCAATATCCGCTTTAGCATGCCCCCATCGCTGATCGCGGATGTCGGGGCACGATGAGTTGGTGGGAAACGCGGAATTCTAACCCAGTTTTTCAAGAACGGTCAAGTAAAACTAGAGACAATCGGCCAAATAAGTCCTTATCGCACCAATGATAAAACCATATTTTTTCGATATTATCTTATCTATAAAAAAAGCCGGCCACTTCCCCTTCCGGGGGAGGGCCGGCTCTCCGTCGGGCGCGGCCGCCATCGAAGCGGCCGTCGCTCGCGTCCTCTCTACTTCCTTCCGCGGAACATGACGCGGACCTGCTTGTAGAGGCCCTCGCCCTCGCTCTTCGTCTCGATGTCGACGATGTCGTTCAGCGTCGTATGGACGATGCGGCGCTCGAAGGGATTCATCGGCTCCAGGAGGATGGAGCGCCCCGTCCGCCTGACCTGCTCGGCCGACTCGTAGGCGATGCGCACCAGGGACTCCTCGCGGCGGATGCGGTAATTCTCGGAATCGAGGATGATCTTGACGTCCTCGCGTCCGAGCTTGCCGGCGTAGACGTTGGCCAGGAGCTGGAGGGCGTCGATGTTCTTGCCCTTCTTCCCGATGATGATCGAGGTATTGTCGGTCTCGATCTTGAGCCCGATCTTCTTGTCCTCGCGGAAAAGGACGGAGACCTTGGCGGGATATCCCATCTTCTCGACGACGTCGACCGTCCAGGCCACCATCTTGGTCTCGAACTCGTCCATGGGCATGCGCTCCGCCTCGGAGAGGGGGGCGCGCTCGACCGCGGGGGCGGGGCGGGCGGGCTCGGCGTCATCGGCGAGCGCCTGGGGCACGAAGTCGGGATTGACGGCCGCGCCCTCGCTGGTGTGGACGCGGATCTTCACCTTGCCTTTCTTGAACAGACCGCCCGATAGCGATTCCAGGATCTCCACGTCGAACTCGTCGGTGTCGAGTCCGAGCTGTGCTGCGGCAAGCTCGATCGCTTCGCGCTCCGTCTTGCCTTCAAATTCATATACCATCGCAAATCTCCTAAAGAGAGAAGGTTTCGCTTTGGATCGCGGGGAGAGGGCGCGGCACGACGCGGCGCCCTTTCCCGCGGCGGGTCAGCGCTTCCTGCCGCCCTGCTTTCCGGGCTTGCCGGATTTGCCGGGCGCCGCGCCGTCGCTCCTGCCGGCATCGCCGACCTTTTGCTCGAGCCACTTCGTCACTTTCGCGCCCATGGTCTCCTGGGAACTCGGCTTAGCCGGGGCGGGCTGGCTCTTTACGGTCGTCCTGCCGGCGCTCTTCATCGGCGTCGAGGAACGGGCGGCCTGGGCCGGCTCGGTCGCGAGATGGAGCTTGCGCTTCTTGAGCATGTCGTTGATCACCACCTGCTGGGCGATGGTCAGCACGTTGCTGGCGATCCAGTATAGCAGCAGGCCCGACGGAACGTCGTAGAGGACGAAGAAGAACATGATCGGCATGCCGTACATCATCAGCTTCATCTGGCTGGCGTTCTGGCCCGTCGAGGGCTGCGAAGCCTGGGTGAACTTGCCGTAAAAGAGCTGGCTCACGAGGTAGATGATGGGCAGGGCCCTCAGGTCGTTCCATCCGAGGAAGGGAAGCCTGAAGGATCCAAAGTTCCAGACGCTCTCGGGAAGGGAGAGATCGTTGATCCAGCCGGTGATGAAGCTCGCCCCGCGCAGGTCGAAATGATTGTTGAACAGGTTGTACATGGCGATGAAGAGGGGGAACTGGATCAGCATGGGCAGGCAGCCAGACATGGGGTTGTAGTTCTCCGCCTTGTAGAGCTCGGCCATCTCCTGGTTGAGCTTCTGGGGATTGGCCTTGTACTTGGCCTGGAGTTCCTGGATCTTGGGCTGGATCTCCTGCATCCGGGCGGTCGAGATGGAACCCTTCTTGGTGAGCGGGAAGAAGAGCACCTTGATCAGCACCGTGGTCAGGATGATGGCGACGCCGTAGTTCGGGATCAGTTTATAGAAGATATTCAGGAAGAACTTCAGGATGCTCTCGAGCCAGCCGAGGAGGTTCGAGGTCTCGGTCACGTCCTCGAGCTTCATGGACTGGAGACCGAAGGAGTTCTTGTCGGCGTACTCGTACTTGGCGAGATAGGCGTTCGTCCTGGGGCCGAAATAGAAGTAGTACTTGTCCGTCTGGCTGGAGGAGGCGACCGCCGGCCGCGAGACGAACATCGAGTTGGTCTGCTTGATCTGCGGATCCTGGCCCTGGAGGTAGCTGAAGGAGGCGAAGGGCGTCTCGGGGATCGCGATGAAGGAAAAGTATTTCCCGGTGATGGAGCCCCAGGAGGGCAGTTCCTTGATCGCCTGGATCGAGCCGGCCTTGGGGTTCTCGAGCTTCTTCTTGCCGTTGACCTCGAGAATATACTTGCGGTAATCGGCGTTCTTGGGCAGCTGGTCGAAGCGAGGCCCGATCTGCGGCCCGATGGAGAGGGTATAGGCCGTCCCGTTCGAGTTCAGGGGAATCTGGGCGCCGCCGGAGCCTTCGAGGGTGACCGCCATGCCGAAAAGATACTCGCCGTCCCGGAAAGTGTAGGCCTTGCGGTAGGTGAAGGGCACGAGGTCGCCGGAGGCCGCCTTGGCGTAGAGGGTCCGGGAGAATTGGATCGTCTTCTTCTCGGCGTCGAGCCAGGTCGCGTTCATCAGCTCCTTCACGGGGGCCGCGTCGTAGCCGCCGAAGGCCAGCGAGATGCCGTTGGCCCCCTTTTCGCCGGGGACGATGAGTTCCACGGGTTTGGTCTGGTCCTTGTGCCGCTTGAGCTGCAGCGAGGCGAGATCGCCGCCCGCGGCGGGCGCTGGCACGGCCTCGACGGGCGCCGCCTGCTTCGCAGCCGGCGCCTTCGCCGGCGTGAGCGGCGTCACCACCGACGAAGCGGACTGCGCGCCCGCGGCCGTCACGGCCTGGCCGACCGTGGTCGAGGTCTGGGCCTGCTCGACCGGGGCGGGCGGAAAGAGAACGTTCGATATCATGAACCCTACGCTCACGATAACGGTGGACAACACTACGGCGATGATGGTTCGCCGGCTTTCTTCTTTGGTTTGGGATCCGTCGTTGAATATGCTCATGGTACTGGGTCAAAACCTCCCGGGTTTCTGGGATGACAGCGCAAAATCCTCTTGAGCGAGAGCAAGCCTCCCTTCAAGGGACCGTACTTCGAAATCGCCTGGTACGAATAAGCCGAACACGTGGGATAGAATCGGCACGATGGGGGAAAGAGCGGAGATATCGCGATTTGGTAGAGCTTGATGAGCGCGAGAAAGGGAAGGGAAAGAAGCTTCCTGAACGTGATCATCGCAGCAGCCCTGCCTTGCGGAGCAGCGAGAGCATGAGGCCGGAACACTCCGCGAAGCTGTCGAACTCCGGGTACAGCACGATGGCGACGTCGTGGCCGGGAGCTATCCTGGCCTTGTTCAGCCTCCACACTTCCCTGGCGACGCGCTTGGCGCGGTTGCGCTGCACGGCCCCTTCGAAAGAACGCACGGCAACAAAAACAGCCCGGCTCCTGTCGAGGGTGTTCCGCCTTACGCGGATCACCATTCCCTTGCAGGAAAACCGGGCGCCAGTGCGGAAAATCCGGTCAATTTCCGATTTGGTCCGAACTTTCTCGGACTTCGGAAAATCTTGTCTCAGCTTTTCCATATCCCCATCGGGGGACGATCCGTCAATACTTCTTCTTCTCGTCGGCGACGGTGAGCTTTATTCTGCCCTTGGCCCTCCGCCTCTTGAGCACGAGGCGTCCGCCCTTCGTGCTCATGCGGGCGCGGAAACCAAATTTCCTGTTTCTCTTCGTTCTGCTGGGTTGATAGGTGCGCTTCATGGCATCTTGCTCCTTAACCTATAGGCGACGGCGTGCGCGCCGGTCGATTTCTCGAAACAACCCCATCATGCGGGCATGCGTGAGGCAGTCTCGCGAGTATAGAGTGCCGCGCCGCACTTCGTCAATCGGCCGAGACTCCCCGCGTGACGCCGCGCCGGCGCCGGGAGGCCGCGCGTGGCGAACCTATGCGCGCCCGCCGATCCCTGCCGCTCCCGCGCGTGGGACGATCGCACCCTATTGCTTCGCGTTCTTCCTTATCCTGGAAAACATGGCGAGAATCTCGGGCGGAAGGCTGTTTTTCGCCTCGGCGGCGGTCGGCTCTTTTGGCGCGGGCGGTGTGGGCGGCACAGACGCAGACGTAGACGCTGGCGCGACCGGCGCGGGAGCACCCCCGTCGGCGCTTTCCGGCGCCTTCGCCTCCTCCGGCCGGGCAAAGTCGCCGCGGCTGAGCCTGAAGGCGATGCCTCTTATCTCCAGCTCCGGAAAGCGGCGCCCGATCTCCTCGAGGATGCGGTCCTGCTGCAGCTGCAGAAGCTGCATCCAGCCCTGGTGCTCGGCCTCGACGATCAGGATGCCGTGCCTGATGTCGGCCGGGCGCGAATGCTCGCCGAGCCTGGTCCCCGCTATGGACTTCCAGGCGCGGCCGAAGCCCGAGTACGAGGCGCCTTTGGCCGCCATCTCGTGATCGAAGAAGGCAGACAGGAGTTCAGAGACGCTCTTCGCGCCGGAATCGGCCATGGCTCACCTCGTAGACGATCGTATCGCCGTGCTCGTACTCCGTCCAGGGTTCCTCGGGAAGGAAGGTGAAAAATGCCTGCGCGCCCTCGCCTGGGCCGGGGAGCAGCTCCAGGAAGCGCCGCCGCCGGCCGACATCCAGCTCCAGCAGCACGTCGTCCAGCAGCAGCACCGGCCACCGCGGGGCCCGGCCGGCGGTCGCCGTCGATTCCGCGTACGCGCGGGCTTCGATGATGCGCAGGATCAGGGACACCAGGCGCAGCTGGCCCGTCGAAGCCTTCTCCGTGAACCGCTCGCCCGCGCAGGAAAAATCCCAGCGGTCGCGGTGCGGCCCCGACCTCGTCGTGCCGAGGAAGACCTCGCTCTCGCGCCGGTCGCGAAGGGCGGCCAAAAGGGCGTCGACCGAGGCGTCCTCGGGCCAGCTGGGCGAATAGGCCAGGTTGACCGGCGTGTCCAGCAGCGAGACGGCGCCGTAGAGCGAGGGAAACTCCCGCTGGAATCGCCCGTGGAGTCGGCGCCGCGCCGCCATCAAGTCCCGCCCGTGGCTCACGAGGAGGAGGTCGAGGGCGTCCAGCAGGTCGTAGGCGCTCTCCTTGAGCGCGGCGTTGCGCTGCTTGAGCACCCGTTTGTAGGCTCTCAGGGAGTCGATGTAGGCGAGGGAGAGCATTCCCGCGCATTGGTCGAAAAAAAAGCGCCTTCGCTCCGGGTCGCCCGCGGCGAAGGTGAAATCCTCGTGGCAGAACACGACTGCGGGGTTGTGGAGCACGAGCTCTTTTCTGTCCTTCAGCGGCTTGCCGTTGAGGCGGATATCCTTGGCCGCCCCCTCGACCCGCACGGAGATCTCGTCATCGAGAATGCTCTCGGCGCCGGGATCGGCCCATACGCCCGTCAGCCCGAAACCCGGGGCTCCGGTTACGGGAATCTGCGCGTCGACCGCGCCCCTGAAAGAGGATCCGTAGCAGAGGTAGTACAGCGCTTCCAGGAAATTCGTCTTGCCTTGGCCATTTTCGCCGATGAGAAAGACTCGCTCGGCCTCGGTGCCGATCTCCTCGTCCCGGAGGTTCCTAAACGACGAAAATCTCGCGCGCTTGAAAGGCATCAGTCAATCTGCATCGGCATCACGATATGGAAGTAGTCGCCCTTGGGTTCGGGCCTGAGCGTGATGGCGCGCGAGGGATCGCTGAATTCGACGCGGAGCGTATCGACATCGAGAACGCGCAGCGGTTCCTCGATATAGCGATAGTTCAGCGCGATGGTCGCGTCCTCGCCCTCGTATTCGCAGGCGATCTCCTCCCGCGCCGCGCCGATCTCGGTCTCCTCGGAGGAGAGGACGAGGTTGCCGCCGGAAAGCGTGAAGAAGGTGCGGTTCGACTTCTGCTCGACGAAGATGGAGACGCGGCGCAGAGCCTCCAGAAGCTCAGATTTCTTGACGTCGAAGAAGCGCGTCTGATTCTGGGGGATGACTTTCTGATAGTTGGGGAACTGCCCTTCGATCAGGACGCTCGATATCTGGTAGGTGTTGAACCTGAAGAAAACGCTCTTGTCGGTGATGGCTATGGCTATCATTCCCTCGTCGAAGAGGCGCTTGTTGAGGATTCCCAGCACCTTCGTGGGGATGATCACCGGCCTGAAGTCCGGAATGGAGACGCCGAACTCGTTCTTGACGTAGGCGAGGCGGCGCCCGTCGGTGGAAACCATAACGATGGCGCCGTCCGGCGCCTTCTCCATGAACACGCCGTTCATGAAGTAGCGCGTTTCGTCCGTCGACACCGAGAAGATCGTCTGCGTGACCATTCGCTTGAATTCTCGAGCGGGAACTTCAAAATAGAGTTCCTGTTCGGCGCGCGGCAGCTCGGGATATTTCTCGCCTGAGAGCGTCTTGAGCTGGAAACGCACCTTCTTGGCCGCCGGCTTGAGGATGACCCTGCCCTCGTCCTGCTCGATGGTGAGGTCTCCTTCCGGAAGCGAGGAGAGTATGCCCGTCAGCTTGTCGCAAAACACGGTGAGCGATCCGGGAACGACATCGCTCACGGGAACGGAAGTCTCGAAGCTCACTTTTACGTCGGTGGCGCGTATCAAAAGCCGGGAGTCGGAAGCCTCCAGGTAGACGTTCGACATGATGGAGAGCGCGTTCTTCGAGGCGATGACTTCCTGGGCGAAGGCGATCTCGCGGAAAAGGCTGGACTTGTCGCAGGTAAATTTCATGCGTTTCCCCCTAGGGTGATAAACGTTCCCCGTTCATTCTACCAGAATATGGATGGTTTTGAAACAGAGAAAAGGGCCTTTTTTATCTCTCCTCTTCTCTCTATTTCTTTTGATTTATAGATATATAAAGAGTAATAATAGTAATAAGCAAGGCTTATATGTGGAAAACAACGATAAGTCGATACATTCAATAAAAATAAGCCATGTGCATAACTTGTTGATAAACCATGCCGCCCATCCACAGTTTCCACAGTAAAGCCAGTTGTCCACAATTCAGGGAAGGTTTCCCACCGGTTTCGGACAGCTATTTCCCCTCGTTTTCGCGCGCTTCCCTCAGCAGCTTCTGTATCGAG
>JAJTBU010000330.1 GCA_021286735.1 bacterium | reverse complement strand
ACCAGGAGAAGGTCGACATCGATCTTTCCGCGGTGGACAGGAAGGCGTGTTTCCTCTGCTCGGACAAGGCCATGGGGAACGGCAGGGAGAGAGCGATGGTCGAGATCGTCTCGGTGGATCCGGCCACCTTCGACAGATCCAAGACCGTCGAGATGGCTGAGGAGATCGAATCGCTGGATCGGGCCCTCGGGGAAGAGGGTAGGCGCTATATATTGATCGGGCCGGGACGCTGGGGGACCCGCGACCGCTGGCTCGGCATTCCCGTCACTTTTTCCCAGATTTCGCGCGCGAAGATCATCGCCGAAGCCGATCTGCCGGATTTTGTCGTCGATTCCTCGCTGGGCTCCCACTTTTTCCACAATGTCACGAGCATGGATATAGGCTATCTGAAGATAAGCAGGGGAGAGTCGAGCTTTATCGACTGGGACTGGCTGCGGTCGATGCCGATGCGCCGCGCGACCAAGCACTGCCGCTGGACCAGGCTGGAAACGCCGGCGGACGTGCTGATGGACGGCAAGACCAGCGTCGCCGTGATCCTGAAACCCGACGCGAGCCGGGCTGTCGGCGAGCCTGGATCAATTCCGCGGACGCCCGCCGGCGCAATTGACGATTAGGGCCTTTTTGGGCGATACTCCCCACCAATAGGCACAATCGTATTCCTCCATGACCTACGATGTACCACAATCTCCATATACGGAGCTTAAGAAATGGATGCTGTGAGCATTGCGAAAACACTCCACCCCCTGGAAGTCCGGATACTTCTCAAGTACGGCCGCGGCAGCGAATTCGACGCCCTGGCCGTGCGGAGCGATCTCGGCTATCGCGAAGGGCAGGAAAACCAGGCTTTTTCCTGGCTGACCGGCAAGGGACTCATCGAGGAGACGGCGAGAACGGCGTCGGTCTTTTACGAGATAACTCCGCTCGGCCTCGATTACGCGCAGAAGGGCACGCCCGAGGAGAGGATCTTCGGCTATCTGGCTGAAGGCGTGTCGGCGCGGCTTCCCGAATTGGCGGAGAAGCTCGGCTTGGAGCAGAAGAATATTGGTTCTGCATTCGGACTGCTTTCCAAGGAAGGCTCGCTTTCCATGGACGCCGAAAAGCGCGCCGTCCGCGCCGCGGCTGCCACTCTTCCGCAGAGGGTGACGAGGCTCGCGGCCCTTCTGAAACGCGCCGCGGCGCAGAACGGCATCCTCGAGGAGAGCGCCCTCGCCTCGGAGGATCTCGCCGCCGTCCAGGCCGTGGCCAAGAAACGCGGCGCCGGAGACGCGCCGTTCCGGGTCGCCGAGCGCGAGCGCGTCGTGTACCGCCTCACCGAAGCCTCGGAAGAGGTGCGCGCCGCCCTGATCTCGCTCGGCATGACGGGCGAGGAGCTGGGAGCCCTCACTCCCGCGATGATCGAGAAGGGCGCGTGGAAGAGCGGCACCTTCCGCCCCTACAACATAGGCGTCGCGCCCGCCAGGGCCATGCCCGGCCGCAAGAATCCCTATGTGGAATTCCTCGAGAGCGTCAAGGACAAGCTCGTCTCGCTCGGATTCGAGGAGTTCGACGGCAACATGGTCGAAACCGAATTCTGGAATTCAGACGCGCTCTTCATGCCGCAGTTCCATTCCGCGCGCGACATCCACGATGTCTACCATATAGACAACCCGAAATCCGCCAAGTTCATCGAGGAGCCGCATCTCTCCAACGTGGCGGCCGCCCACGAGAACGGCGGCAACACCGGAAGCCGCGGCTGGAGCTACCAGTTCGACCGCGATTTCACCAAGCGCCTCATCCTGCGAAGCCAGGGCACCGTCCTCTCCGCGAGGCAGCTGCCGACGGCGAAGGTGCCGGGAAAGTACTTCGGCATCGCCCGCTGCTTCCGCTACGACAAGGTCGACGCCACCCACCTCTCCGATTTCTACCAGACCGAGGGCATCGTCCTGGGCGAGGAAGTGAACCTCCGCACCCTGCTCGGCTTCCTCGAGATGTTCGCCGTCGAGGTGGCGGGCGCCAAGGAAGTCAAATACGTCCCCGGCTACTTCCCCTTCACCGAGCCCTCGGTCGAAGTCCACATCAAGCACCCCGTCCTCGGATGGTTCGAGCTTGGCGGCTCGGGCATCTTCAGGCCCGAGGTCACCAAATCCCTCGGCATCGACGTGCCCGTCCTGGCCTGGGGAATCGGTATCGACCGCATGGCCCTCATGGCGCTCGGCCTCAACGACCTGCGGGAGCTCTTCAGCCCCGACCTGGAAAATGTGCGCACGCGCCGGGCGCTTTCGAAAACACGCTGAGGGAGAACGCTATGCCTAAGATAGAAGTCAACGAAAAACTTTTCTTCACCCTTCTGGGCGACAGCCCCGACGCGGAAACCCTCGAGGCCATCCTGCCGACCGCCAAGGCGGAGCTGGACGGCTGGGACAAGGACGCACCCTCGCCCGAGGATCGCACGATAAAGATCGAGCTCAACGATACGAACAGGCCCGACCTATGGACAACCGCGGGGCTCGCCCGCCAGCTCAAGACTCACCGGACGAAAAAGGTCGCGGAATACCCGTTCTTCGCGCCCCTGGGGCAGAGCCGGGCAACGGACTATGCCGTCGAGGTCCAGGAGAGCGTCAGGCAGGTGAGGCCCTTCCTCGCCGGCTT
>JAJTBU010000329.1 GCA_021286735.1 bacterium | reverse complement strand
GAGCATACTAAGGCGCATGAGACATTTGGCGATCGAGAGCGAAATCGGCGCGCTCAGGCGGGTCATCCTCCATACTCCCGGCCAGGAGATCGAGGCGATGACCCCAGGCGAGGCCGAGCGGGACCTCTACAACGACATCATACCCCTGGGCTCCGTACTCGGGGAGTATACGCAGCTCAAGAATTTCCTCTCCGGCGTGGCGGAGACCCATGAGCTGCTCGACCTCCTGCGCGATTGCCTGGAGGATGTGGGCAACAAGTTCGAGTTCCTGAACGACCTGTCGCGCTGTTTCCCCCTGCGGCATTCCATGGAGGAATTCATGGCGATGCCCGCGGACGCCCTCGCCGCGGCCGTCGTCCACGGCGTTCCCGCGCCCGCGGACTCGCTCGCGCACCGCCTGGATCCCCAGGGCTTCATCTCGCGTCCCTTGCCGAACACTTATTTTATGCGCGACAGCGCCGCGGTGATCGGCGACTGCGCGGTATCGGCGGCGACTGCCTTCGACGTCCGCATGGTCGAGGCGGTGATCACGCGCTTTATCTTCACCCACCACCCCGACTTCAGCGCCCGCACCCTCCTCTTCGATGGCCCATCGGAGCGGAACCGCTACCTCACGGTTGAGGGCGGCGACATCATCGTCATCGCGCCGAACGTCTTCGTCATCGGCATATCGGAGCGGACCACGCCCTACGCAGTGGAGAGGATCGCCCGGAACGCCGCGCGGATCGCGGAATCCGACGTGACGGTTTTCGCCGTCGATCTTCCGAAATCGAGGGCGACCATCCACTTGGACATGACCTTCACCATGGTCGACCGCGACGCCGCCCTCGTGTACGAGCCGGTAATCCTCGGTGCCCAGAGGAGGGCGGTCTACCGCATCGAGGCGGGGAAGGGCGGCAAACTCCGCTACGCGGAGGAGGGTTCCCTGCTCGCGGGGCTCAAAGGCGTGGGCGTCGACCTGAAGCCCGTCCTCTGCGGCAAGGGGCATCCCATCTACCAGCAGAGGGAGCAATGGCTTTCGGGCGCCAATTCATTCGCCTTCGCCCCCGGAAAGATCCTCGTCTACTCCTGCAACCGCATGACCGCGGAGGCGCTTTCCGACGCGGGCTTCGCGATCGTCGGGTCCGATCGCTTCATCGAGGGCGCGGATTCGGTCGACGCGTACGCGCGGCTCGCCGTCACCTTCGACGGCATCGAGTTGGCGCGGGGCGGCGGCGGAGCCCGCTGCATGACGCTTCCCGTGGCCCGGAAGCGTTTTTTATACTAAAAGATACATAAAGAAGCGAGCGATCAATCCCGCCGCGCGCCGCCGCTCAGCTGCAGCCCGTCGTCGACCCGCAGGTTTCACATTTCAGGCAGGTCCCGTTGCGCACGAGGGTGAGGTTTCCGCAGGCGGGGCAGGGGTCGCCCTCGTAGCCCTTCTGGCGCGCCGCGCGCATCGACTTGACGTCGGGGCTCAGGGGCGGCGTCTTGTCGTCGATGAGTTCCTTCCTGGTCACCGCGGGAGTCTCCGCCTGGGCGGCGGACGCCGCTGTCTTCTGGGGGCCAAGGCCCAGCGGAAGGATAGGCGTCATGCCGCTCTGCACCGGCTTGGAAGGGTGGGTGGAGCGGCCGTTCTCGAAGGCCGACTTGTGGCCGCCATTCCTGGAAGGCTGCATCGCGGTCGAAACCAGATCCTCGGGCTTCACCTGGCCCAGGTCGTGGCGGTCGAGGTAGGAGATCGCGAGGTCCCTGAAGATATAATCCAGGACGCTGGTGCCCATCTTGATGTAGTCGTGGCCCTGGACGACGCCGTTCGGCTCGAACTTGGTGAAGGTGAAGGCGTCGATATACTCCTCGAGCGGCACTCCGTACTGCAGCCCCAGGGAAACCGCGATGGCGAAGGAGTTGAGGATGCTCCGGAAGGCGGCGCCCTCCTTGTGCATGTCGAGGAATATCTCTCCGAGGCCGCCATCCTCGTACTCGCCGGTGCGGAGAAACACCGAGTGCCCCGCTATCTTGGCTTTCTGCGTGTAGCCCTTGCGCCGGTTGGGCAGGGACTTGCGCAAGCCCCTCGGCGACTGGGGCATGCCGGGCAGTTCGGGCTCGAGGGCCGCGCGCGGCGGGGCGACGAACTGCTCCGCGGCCGGTGCCGCCGGCGCGGTCGCGACGGATTCCTCCTCCTCCAAGCCGCCCGACTGGAGGGCGACGATGGAGTCGGCGATCATGTCGACGCCGGGGGAAAGGGCGGAGAGGGGCTGGGAGAGCTTGGAACCGTCGCGGTACAGGGCGATCGACTTGAGCATCGACTTCCACGCGAGCATGTAGGCGCTTTTCACCTCGTCCACGGAGACGGTGTTGGGCATGTTGATCGTCTTGGAGATCGCGCCGGTGACGAAGGGCTGCACCGCGGCCATCATGGCGATGTGCGCCTTCCAGTCGATGCTGCGTGTTCCCTTCTTGCCCGAAGGCGTCGCGGTATCGAAGACCGGCAAGTCCCCGTCCTTGAGCCCGGGGGCGCCCTCGAGCCCCATCGTTCCGCAGGCGTAGAGCTCGGCGGCCTCGATCTCCTCGGGGGTATAGCCCAGCCAGGCGAGGAGGCTGAAGGAGGGATCGGAATATTCGCTTTCGGCGACTCCGAGCGCGTTCATGGCCTCGGCGCCCAAGGCGTG
>JAJTBU010000328.1 GCA_021286735.1 bacterium | reverse complement strand
CCGACTACGACCGCGAGAAGCTCCAGGAGCGCCTGGCCAAGCTCGCCGGCGGCGTCGCCGTCATCAATGTCGGCGCGGCCACCGAAGTCGAGATGAAGGAGAAGAAGCACAGGGTCGAGGACGCCCTCTCCGCCACCCGCGCCGCGATCGACGAAGGCATCGTGTCCGGCGGCGGCATCGCCCTCATCCAGGCCGCCCTCGCCCTCGACAAGGCCAGCACCGCCAAGTTCACGGACGACGAGAAGATCGGCTACAAGATCGTCAAGCGCGCCCTCGAGGAGCCCATCCGCCAGATCGCCGAGAACGGCGGCATCGACGGTTCCATCATCGCCGACAAGGCGAAGTCGTCCAAGAAGGGCATCGGCTACGACGCCTACAAGGGCGAGTGGGTGGACATGATGAAGGCCGGCATCATCGACCCGGCCAAGGTCACGAGGAGCGCCCTGCAGAACGCGGCCTCCGTCGCGGCCCTGCTCCTGACCACCGAGTGCGCCATCACCGACCTGCCCGAGAAGGACAAGCCGGCCATGCCCGCCGGCGGCGGCATGGGCGGAATGGGCGGCATGGATTACTGAGCCGTCTCATAGCTTGATTCGCGGCGGCGCCCTTCGGGGCGCCGTTTTTTTGCTGCCTGAACGCTTCTGCCCATCCGCCCCGGAGCGCAGGAAATTTCATTCAAGGTCGATGAGATATTTGTAGCCCTCATGGCGCTCCAAACGCTCATAGGCCGTGGCTATTTCGGCGAGCGGAACGGACTGTCCGGGATCGTACCAGTCGGAGGCGCGGAGCGCTCCCGCAGCCATTCGCCTCAGAACTTCCTCATGAGTTTCCGGTTCGTCGTAGCCGCCGCAATATACGCGAAAGGATCGGCGCGCCGCGAAAGGACTGATCCCGTAGTCGGCTCGCCCGCGCCAGCCATAAACGGCGACAATGCCATCTTCCGCCAAAAGCGGCAGCGCCGCTCCCACCTCCGCGGGGGCGCCGATCGCATCGACTATCGCGTCGATCCGGTTGCCGCAAGCCTCCGACAAGCGTTCCACCATATCGTCGGCCCGGTAATCGATCGCGGAAGCCGCGCCAAGGCGGATGGCGTCAGCCGCACGCTTTCCGCTGCCAAGGGCGATAACCCGATGGCCCTCGAAGGCGAAATGGGCGACAAAGGCAAGGGCGTTGGCGCCCGAACCGACAACGAGCACACATGAGCCAGGCGCCAAGCCGAGGCGGCGCGCATAGCTTAGCGTTTCGCGCCAAGTGATGATCATAGGCGCGTCCCTTATGTCGATAGAAGGAGGTATGATCTTCTGAACGCGCGCCTTTTCCCAGCGATCCCGCGGCATGTCGTCCCTTTCCATCGCCCGCCAATCGGTTGCGAGACCATACTGTGCAAAGCCGCCCCAGGCGACGCCAAGGCCGAGCGATCGAACAGGGGGCGTCCCGACGCGGGAGATAATGTCTCCCGGGTGGAATGAACGGACTTTCTTCCCGATCTCGAGGACTTCGCCTATGCTTTCGTGGCCGAGAATCAAAGGATACGCGAGGGGGAACGGGTGGTGGCCCTTGATTATGCCCAAATCGGTGCCGGCGCAGGTCGCTCCGAAGCGCAGCCTGACGATCGCTTCATAATCCCCGCAGGCGGGCGCCGGCACATCGTATACTTTCAACGAACCCTTGCCATCGGTCACCGCCGCTGCCATCATCGCTTTTATTGCCATTGCTGCATCTCCTCGCCTGCGACTTAAGTACGAATTCAAGCAACATCAGACATTACAACAAGAAAGATCAAATGAGTTTTTCGATAATTGTCTGATATTACCGTGATAAAGCGCGATAGCAATTCTGTCAAGTCTTATTTAATTCTATATAATTTATGTATATAAAATTCCACAAATTTGCTATTGACAGCTCGCAAGAATGATATACAATAAAATTCACCAAGTGATCAGACATTTTATAAGTTTTCCCACCAACCACCACGTGGTTCATAGGGATAAAGAGCGCTAAATATCAGACAATAGCGCACGATTTTTTGCAAAGGAGTGCTTCATGAATACAGCAAACAGGGGCTTGGGGAGGATCTCGATCCCCCTCGTAACTCCCTTTGGCGAAGGGGAGCAGGTGAATTACGCCATCTATGAAAAACTCATAGACTACGTCATCTCGCACGATATGGGAGATTCGGTGATCGCGAGCGGCACCACGGGCGAAGCCGCGTCGCTGATGTTCGATGAACGGGTCAAGCTCTTCCAAACGGCAAAACGAGCGGTGAACGGACGCTGCAAGCTCGTCTGCGGCACAGGATGCGCCTCCACGCACGAGACGATCCTCCTCACGAAAGAGGCCGTAAAGGCAGGCGCCGATTTTTGCCTTATTGTGGCGCCCTTCTATTCCAAGCCGGATCAAGAAGGCATCTACAACCACTATCGACGTATCGCCGAAGAAACAGGCGCCCAGATCATGCTTTACAATATTCCTATCTTTACGGGCGTCAATATCGATCCTTCCACCTGCGCCCGACTCGCGCTGATCCCGAATATCATCGGCATCAAGGACGAGGCCGGCGTCAATCCCAACCAAGTGCTCGACTATCGCCTCGCGACGAGGGAAACAAGGCCGGACTTCATCATTTTCAACGGCGACGATGTGATGCTGCTTCCCACGATCATCCAGGGAGCCCAAGGTATTATTTCC
>JAJTBU010000327.1 GCA_021286735.1 bacterium | reverse complement strand
TGGCGCGCCAGCCCGTGCCCTGCATCGACGCCGTCGTCTCCATCGCGTCGAGGATGGCCCGCGCCGTCTCCTTGGACACCACGCGGCTGATCGCCTGGGGCTCGTGCACGAAGACCGGATCGCCGTCGGCGGTGTCGATCCGCTTGACGGTCGTCGGCTTTATGAGGGTGCCGCCGTTGGCGATCGCCGCCGCGGCCGTGATCATCTGGAGCGGGGTCACGAGGACTTCCTGGCCGATGGCGATCGTCGGCTTGGAGCGGGCCGACCATTTCTCCGGCTCCTTGAGGGCGCCGGCGCTCTCTCCCGACAGAGCTATGCCCGTCTTGGCCCCGAAGCCGAAGGACTTTAGCCGCGTGTAGAGGTCGGCCTCGGACACCCTGTCCGACGCGTAGCCGACGCCCGCGTTGCTGGAGTGGGCCAGCACGCCCGAAAGGGTCTGCTTGCCGTAGACGCCGAGGTCCTTGATCACGATCTTCTGGCCGTTGGGGAGGGTGCGGCGGTAGGCCCCGTCGCAGTCGAAGACCGTCTGGGTCGTTATGGCCCCCATGTCGAGGATGGAGGCCATGGAGAACATCTTGAAGACCGAGCCCGGCTCGTAGGAGTAGAGCGAGAGCAGGTCCTTGCGGATCGCCGCGTCGTAGGCGCCATAAGTGTTAAGGTCGAATTCCGGCGCGGAGATGTAAGAGAGTATTTCGCCCGAGTTCACGTCCATGGCGATGGCGAAGGCGGATTCCGCGCCGTTCGCGGCCACCGCCTTCTCGAGGATATCCTCGATCATATATTGGAGGTTGGCGTCGATGCTCAAAGTCACGGTGTCGCCGCGGGGGACCTTGGCGGACGCCTCGAGGCGCCGCCCCGTGCCGTCGGCCAGCTTGCGGGGCTTGGGCCGCAGTTCCGCGTCATACTTCAGCTCGATGCCGTCCAGGCCCGCGTTGCCCTCGCCCGTGAAGCCGATAAGATGGGAGGCCAGCCTGCCCTCGGGGTAGAGGCGGCCGGAAATTTCCTCGACCTGCACCCCGCGGAACTTGCCCGGCGCCCTTTTACCGTCGGCGCCGACGACGGATTTCTGGGCTTCCTGGATGGGCGCGATCGTTTCCGCGGAGAGCCGCTTGGCGAGGTAGAAATAGTTTTGGCTTCCGTCCTGGTAGCGGGAGGCTATGTCGGCGGCGGGAATGCCGAGCAGCCCGGCGAGCTCGGGAATTTCCTTGACGAAGGTTTCGGGCTTCGTCGAAGGCCGCCAAATGGAGACATTGTACTTTGGCACGTCCATGGCCAAAGCCCGCCCATTCGCATCGACGATCGAGCCGCGTTCGCCGGCCTCGTCGGCGAGCGCCGCGCCCGCGGCGTCGCCGGCGAAGGCCAGCTGGGCATAGCGCGCCGCCACGAGGGCGGCGAACAAGCCGAGGATGGCCAGCGTCGAGCCAAGACGGAATTTATTCTGCTTCATGCGATATCCATGCACCTGCGATGATTCAAAACAGGGGGAAAAGAAAGGCTTTCCCCAGTACATTGCTCATCGGCACGGGGCCGAAGGCCCTTGAGTCGACCGACTCGTATTTGTTGTCCCCTAACAGGAACAGGAGCGAATCCTGGCGGGGACTCCCGGACTCGGCGCCGGAATCCTCGATCCAGACGCGCTTTATGACCAATGATCCGGTGTCCGGCCTGACCGCGGCCACGATATCCCGGTGGCGCGGCTGTCCCCAGAGGAAAAAATACCCGCCCCCGGGGTTGCGAAGGCCGTAGGCGGCCTTGAAGATCAAGACCACGTCGCCCGAGCCGAGCCCCGGGAGCATCGACCGCCCATCGACGATCGCCGCGTCGAAGAGGAAAAGCCGGCCCAGGACGAGGAAGGCCAGGATCCCGACCAGGGTCAGCCCCAGCCGAAACGAAGGCGTGCGTTTTTTATCTCTCTTCGGCCCCATGGCGTTTCCCCCCGGATCATCTCCAGCTACTATATCGGAGACTTGCGGTAATACATCGACTCCGAACGGCCGATAATCGAAAAACCTATGAATATCGACGCAGACAGGGCGCGGGCGAAGGAAGGCGGGCCATCGGCGGACGCCTCATACAAGTCCAAGCCCTTCGTGACCATACTCGACGACAGCGCCGCCGCGAAAAAACGGCCCCGCAAGCCGACCTCGCCGCCGACTCGCCGCCGCGGCCCGGCGCTCAGGAAAAGCGGCACCATCCTGCGCTCCTATGCCGACGAAGGCGTGGAAACCGCCGCCGCCACCGTCGCGTCCATCGGCGCCAGCGCCTCAAAATCCATCCTTTCGCTGCCTGCAAAGCTCGCCGCCGGCGCCGCCGGAACGCGCGCGGCCCTGGCGCGGGCGATCGAGGCCAGGCGGGCCGCCGCGGATGGAAAAAACGCGGCAGAAGCGTCCGCTCCTGTCGAGACCCCGGCCGAAGCCCCGGCGGCGTGTCCCGCCGAAATCGCCGCGCCCGACGGAACCCCGCAAGCCACGGAGAAAACGCCCGGGCAGCGGACGGAGTTCGCCATCGCCGAGGGCGCCAAGGCGCTCGCCGGCCGCATTCGCGCCTTCCGACCCCGCTCCCTCCGCGCGCCGAAACTCGTCCTCTCCTCGCTGATCGCCGTTCTCGCGCTCACGGCCGCCGCGGCGGCCATCATCGATGCCCGGCGCTTCCCTATTGGCGCGTCGAACATCCTGCTCCCCGACGAAGACTCGGCTCAGGCGGCTCTTATGGCCTACCTCGAACC
>JAJTBU010000013.1 GCA_021286735.1 bacterium | reverse complement strand
TTAACTCTATACTTTATAAACAGGTAGAAAGCAGCATTGGATAAATAAGGTATTAAAATGTTGACTATTATAAAATCCGCTCTCTACCGCGAGGAAAAATAATGAACGACCTGCCCATTTCCCTTTCCCGCGACGATGCGTTCGAAGTGCCCGAAGCCCTCGAGAACGAACTCAACGAAATATCCGAGTCGTCCAAGAAAGGCTATCAGCTGCTCAAGGAGAACCGCTACGACGAAGCGGTCGAATGCTTCGCGCAGATCCTCGAGAAGGACAAGGAAAACAACTACGCCCTCGTCGGGCTCGGCGACGCGGCACGCAAGCGCGGCGCCTTCCGCGACGCGGCGGACCACTACAGGCGCTGCCTCGTCTTCCATCCGGGGAACAGCTACGCCCTCTTCGGCCTCGCCGACTGCTACAAGGCCCTCAACCAGTACCACAAGGCGATCGAGATATGGGAGCAGTACCTGCTCCACGACAACACGAACATCACGGTGCTGACCCGCGTCGCCGACGCCTACCGCAAGGTGCACGATTTCCGTAAATCCAAGGCGATCTATCAGCGCGTCCTGGAGATGGAGGCCGACAACCACTACGCCCTCATCGGCCTCGGGCACCTCCACTACGATTTCAAGGAATACAAGGAAGCCCTCGGCTATTGGCAGCGCATGGTGGACCTTCAGGGCGGCAACGTCGACATCAGGGTGCTCACCTCGATCGGCAACTGCTTCAGGAAGCTCAAGCAGTTCGACCGCGGCATCCCCTACTTCGAAAAGGCCCTCGAGCGCGAGCCCGACAACTTCTACGCCCTCTTCGGCATCGCCGACTGCTACCGCGGCATAGGCAAGCAGGGCAACTCCCTGGAGTACTGGAACCGCATCCTCGCGAAGGATCCGAAGAACAAGGTCATCCTCACGCGCGCTGGCGACGCCTATCGCAACATCGGCGACCTGGAGAAGGCGACGAAGTATTACGAAGAGGCCCTCAACATCGAATTCGACGTCTACGCCATCCTCGGCTTGGCCGTGATCGCGCGGAGCCAGGGCAAGTGGGACGACGCCATCACCAGCCTCCGGATGCTCATCCAGAACGACCCGAAAAACTATCGGATATACCTCGAGCTGGCCCAATGCTACGTAGCCGCGGGCCAGCGCCAGCAGGCCGTCGACGTCTTGAGCGACTTCACCAAGATGGGGATCAAGAATCCCTTCATCTCCGAAGCGCTCATGAAGCTGACGTCGAAGGCGTGATCAAGGCGAGCCGCCAGCATGGCTGAGCCAAAGGTTCCGGCGGGCGGCCCAAGGGTCTACCTCTCGGGGCTCCTGCCCGACGAAATCCAGGAAGCGGTCTCCTTCCCCCAGCGCTTCCGGGCGGTCCAGGTCTACGACTGGATCGTCCGCGGCGCCGGCGAATTCGCCGCGATGGCCAACCTCCCCGCCGCGGAGCGCGAGCGCCTTGCGGCGCTGTTCGGCCGCCTCAGGTCCTCGTCCGTGAGTTCCGAGCTGGCCGACGAGGACGGCTCCCTCAAGCTGCAGATCAGGCTCCGCGACGGCGCCGCGGTCGAGTGCGTCCTCCTCGAGGACATCGAAGGCCGCAAGACCGCCTGCCTATCGAGCCAGGTGGGCTGCCCCATGGGCTGCGCCTTCTGCCGCACCGGCCAGCTCGGCTTCCTCCGCAACCTCGGCCCCGACGAGATCCTCGAACAGTACTATTTCCTCAAGGAGCGACGCGGCTTCATCTCCAACGTCGTCTTCATGGGCATGGGCGAGCCGATGCTCAACCTGCAGGCGGTGCGCAAGTCCATCGCCCTCCTCTCCGATCCGGCCGGCATCGGCATGTCCCTGCGCAAGATCACTATCTCCACCAGCGGCATCGTGCCTGGAATCCTGGACCTGGCCGAACATGGCCCCAGGATCCGCCTCGCGGTCTCGCTGACGACCGCCGAGGAGGGGATGCGCACGGAACTCATGCCGGTGAACAAAACCTGGGGCCTGGACGCGCTCAAGGCCGCCCTCGTGGAATACCAGGAAAAGACGGGGGAGCGCGTCACCCTCGAGGCGGTGCTGACGGGCAACCGGAACGCCGGACTCGACAGCGCGCGCGCCCTGGTCAAATGGGTGAGGCCGCTGAAGGCGCAGGTGAACCTCATTCCGTGGAACGCCGTGCCCGGGCTGCCCTTCGAGACGCCGACGCCCGCGCAGGTGCGGGCCTTCACCGAGGTGCTGGAGAAGGCGGGCCTCACCGCCGTGCAGCGCATGCATCGCGGCAGGGGCGTGATGGGCGCCTGCGGCCAGCTCGGCGACACGCTGCGCGCCGCCGCTCCGGAAAATCCGGAAGACTAAGAAGGACTAGCCCCCTCCCCCTCCACTCTGGCAATTTTTTTGGCGAGCCTCTCCCTTCGGCGCTCGAGTCCCTCGAGCGCTTCGTAGCGCCGCGACGACTTCACGCCGTTGCGCGTCCCTCCTCCGCCGCACAGGATTCCGGAGGCCCTTTCGGCACATTCCAGGGCGCCGCGATAGTCGCGCCTCAGGTGCTCGAGCACCTTCGCCCGCTCCACGAGGCCCAGGAGGCTATCGCCGTCCATCGCGAAGACCGCGCGCCCGTAGGCGTCGAATTCGCGGCGGCGGCGGCGGATTCTCGCGAGGAGGAGGAGGGCGTCCTGATCGCCTTCGGCGCCGCTCGCCTCGAGGACGGAAAGGCCCTCGTCATCGCGCCCCAGCGCCATGAGTTCGGAGGCCAGCCGGGGAGCGAAGACCCTGTCGGCGGCCCATCGCCGCTCCGGCTCGAGCATGATGCGCTCGACGCGGAGCAGGAGGCGCGCTAGGGAGCCGACATCCATGGCGTTGTGCTGGGCGATCCGGCCCATGGATTCGAGGGTATCGGCTCCGCCCGCGCCGGAGGCCGAATACTCGAGCCAGAGCCCGGGAATCAGGAACCCCGGGATGTCCCCGACGCGCTCCTCGCCGAGCACGGCGCCCTCCATTGCCTGGAGCGAACAGTTCCCCAAAGTTTTCCGCCACAGCCGCCGCGCCGCCTTGAGGACATCGGTGTGCGCCAGCTCGGGGACGGCGACGGCATTCATGATGCAGCGAGTCCTCAAGAGCGGCAGGTCGAAGGCGGCGCCGTTGTACGTCACGACATGGGGCCGCCGGGCCAGGAGGCCGCTCACATACTCGAGAAAGCCCGGCTCGCCGGGAAAATCGTCGATGAAGGCTTGGGTTACCAGGAACTCGGCCCCGTCGAAATAGCCGACCGCGGCGAGGAAGGCGATCGTGCCCGTGCCGCCGGATAGCCCCGTGGTCTCGAGGTCGAAGAAGGAGAGCCCCTCCAGCGGAACGCAAACCTCGGGCGCGCGCGGCGCCTCGAAAGATGGGGGGAGGAAATGGCGTTCGAAGTGGGCGGGATGGAAAAAAGGGGCCTGGGCTTCGCCGAGGCTGAAGTTGGCGGATACCGTCCGCACATAGAGGTAGGGCGATATCCGGTCCCAGCCGGGAAGGAAACGCCCGCGCTCCGGAGGCGAGGCTTTGCCGCGGCGGGAAAGGGCTGGTGGGGCTCCGGGAGCCGGGCTTGAGGACTCCGCCGAGGCGGGCACGCCCGGGGCGGCTGGCTCGCCCGCGCCGATCTCGGAAGCCTTGACCAGTCCGAGCGACTTGAGGCGCGATATCCTACCCTTCAGGCTTGGCAATGCGGCTCCCTCCGGTCTAGCGGCCGACGCAGCGGCCCAGGAGGTCCGCGACGAGGGCCTTGTAGCCTTGCGGAGCCCGGCGGGCGGCGACGTCGGCGCCGCCGGCGATGCCCTCGTCGACGAGGTCGGCGCCGATGCAGGAGGGGCAGCCGACTTCGCAGCCGCAGCCGGAAATGCGATCGGCGGCGGCGGCGAGGAGCCCCGCGAACTTTCGCGACAAGGCCTCCGCCAGGCCGGTGCCGCCGGGATACTGGTCGTAGAGATAGATCGCCGGCATGCCGAAGTGAGGATCCCTCACCCGTTCCGAGACGCCGATGTCGCGCGGGTCGCAGAGGATGAAGGCCGGCGCCAGGGCCCTGAGGAGGCGGGCGGCCCCGACGAGCGCGGCCGCGGCCTTGGCCGGCTCGAGCGCCGCCAGGAAGGAGCCGGCCGCGCTCTCCTCCGGGAAGAGCAGCACGAAGGCCCTCGTCTGCATCTCCTCTGGCGGCAGGTAGATTTCGCCGTAGCCGATGTTCTCATGGGTATGGAAGCGCAGCTTCTTGAACTTCTCGGCCTGGTTGCGGACGAGCACGTCGCCAACCGCCCATGCGGGTGGTTTCGCCCATGCGGGCGGTCCCGACGCTCCAGCACCGGCAGCCGGCTCTTTTGCCTCGCCGAGCGGCGAGCGCTCGTCCTCGGTGAGCACCTCGATATCGGTCTTGACGACCGAATCGGTCCAATAATCCACCTCCCTGCGCTCAACGTGGCAGACGTGGTTGGCGATATCGAGCTTCTTGACGATGTACTGGACGCCAAGGTGGATGTAGACCGCGTTGTCGAAGATCAGCTCCTTGGCGCTCGGCCTGTCCATCTCCCCGATCACGCGGCCGCCGCCCCCGGTCACGTCCACGATGACGATGTTGTCGGCGGTGGCCGAGCGGAGCGAAATTTTCTCGCTGGGGTAGCCGTCGGCCGACCAGTACCAGCGCCCTCCCGTGAAGCGGACGATCCCCTCCTCCTCCAGGAGCGCGAGGGCCTCGGCCGTGAGCTCGGCGCGATCGGCGCGATCGGCGCCGCCTTCGCCCCCGGCAGCCCCCGCGCCTCCGCCGCCGCCCGCGCGATCGTCTCCGAAGCCCGCCCCTTCGGCGAAGGGCAGCTCGAAGGCCGCGCACTTCACGTGGTCGACGAAGATAAAGGGGTTGTCCAGGTCGACGCGGGCCTGCTCGGGCGACTGGGCGAAGAAATACTCCGGATGGCGGGCGAAGTACTGGTCCAGCGGCGAAGAAGTCGCCACGAAGACCGCCACCGAGGAGGTGCCGCGCCGCCCCGCCCGCCCCGCCTGCTGCCAGAAAGAGGCCGTGCTGCCCGGATAGCCGGCCATGACCGCCGCGTCCAGTCCCCCGATATCGATGCCCAGCTCCAGGGCGTTGGTCGAGACGACTCCGTTGATCGTCCCCTCGCGCAAGCCCTTCTCGATCGCGCGGCGCTCCGTGGGCAGAAGGCCCGACCGGTAGGGGCTCACCGCGATCCTGCCGTTCTCGTTGTTGGGGTTCGCCAGGCTCTGCGCCATATAGCTCGCGATGAGTTCGACCTTGAGCCGGGACCGGGCGAAGAGGATGGTCTTGACGCCCGTGCGGAGCAGCTCGAGCGCGATGCGCTCGGACTCCGTGGCGCTGGAGCGGCGCAGGCCCTGCACGGGATCGACGACCGGCGGATTGTAGAAGACCACCGTCTTGCTGCCGGCCCCGGCGCCGCTCCTGTCCACCAGGGCCACAGGCTCCTCCACGAGGGCTTCGGCGAGCTCCGCTGGGTTGGCGATCGTCGCCGAGCAGAGGATGAAGGTGGGGTGCGCCCCGTAGAAGGCGGCGATGCGCTTCAGCCGCCTGATCACGTTGCCCACGTGGCTGCCGAACACGCCGCGGTAGCTGTGCATCTCGTCGATGACCACGTATTTCAAGCCCGAAAAGAAGGTGATCCACTTGGCGTGGTTCGGCAGGATGCCGGCGTGGAGCATGTCGGGGTTGCTGATGACGATGCGCCCGGAGGTGCGCGCGACGGTGCGCAGCGAGGAAGGGGTGTCGCCGTCGTAGGTCTGGATCTTCACCGGCAGCCCGCCGCCCAGGGCTATCTCGTTCAATTCGGCCTGCTGGTCCTGGGAGAGGGCCTTGGTCGGGAATAGGTAGAGCGCCCGCGCGGCGGGGTCCTCCAGGAGGGCCTGGACCACGGGGAGGTTGTAGCAGAGCGTCTTGCCGGAAGCCGTCGGCGTCACGACCACGACGTTGCGGCCCTCGCGGATCAGCCGATAGCACTCGGCTTGGTGGGCGTACAGGGAAGAGATCCCCCGGGAGGTGAGCGCGGCCACGAGCGGCTCGGCGAGGTCGCCGGGCAGGGCGGCGTATTCGGGGCTCCTGGGCTCGATCGTCCTGACCCAGGGGACTTCGCCTTGCCCCTCGAGCCAGGGCAGGAAACTATCCAAAAAGGCGGTGGCGGGTTTCATCATGATAAGGTATACTTTACACGCGCGGGGCCGATAGGTAAACAGATGTGTATCCTGTTTTCCAGGCCCGCGAGAAAGGGGACCCCATGCACAAAGTATTGTCGATCGTTCTTGGAGGAGGCAAAGGCACGAGGCTTTTCCCGCTCACCAAGGAGCGGTCCAAGCCCGCGGTGCCCTTCGGCGGCAAATTCAGGATCGTCGACATTCCGATTTCCAACTGCATCAACGCGGGCTTCAGGAAGATCTACATCCTCACGCAGTTCAACTCGGCCAGCCTCCACCTCCATATCGCGAGGTCCTACAATTTCGACACCTTCTCGGGCGGCTTCGTCGAGATCATGGCGGCCGAGCAGACGCCCATGCACTCGGGCTGGTACGAGGGCACGGCCGACGCCGTTCGGAAGAATCTCATCCATTTCAGGCCCCAGAACCCTACGCACTACCTCATCGTGTCGGGCGACCAGCTCTACCGCATGGATCTCGCCGAAATGTTCAGGAAGCATATCGAATCCAAGGCGCGCCTCACCATAGCCGGCACCATGGTCGACAGGGATACCGCCAGCGCCCTGGGCATCATCAAGGCGGGCGCCGACTCCTTCATCGAGTCGTTCATGGAGAAGCCGGGTCCCTCGAAAGATATCGCAGAGTACAGGCTCCCCGAGGCGATAAGGCCAGCCTCGGCCGCGGGCGACAAGGAATACCTCGCGAGCATGGGCATCTACATCTTCGACGCCTCCCTCATGGAGGAGGCCCTGGCGGGCGACGCCAACGACTTCGGCAAGGAGGTCATCCCCGACATCCTCACCAAGGAGAAGATCAACGCCTATCTCTTCGACGGCTACTGGGAGGATATCGGGACGATCAAGAGCTTCTACGACGCCAACATCCAGCTCACCGACATCAATCCGCAGTTCAATTTCTACGACGAGGACAATCCGATCTACACCCACAACCGCAATCTGCCCGCGAGCAAGCTGAACTACTGCACGCTCAACCAGGCCCTCGCCACGGACGGCTGCATCATCACCAACGCCTTCATCACCCGGTCCATCGTCGGCGTGCGAACCATCATTGAGTCGGGCGCGAGCCTCGACGGCGTGGTCTGCATGGGCGCCGACCGCTACGAGACCGCGGACGAGAAGCGCGCGAACGGGCTCAAGGGGATTCCCGACATAGGCATCGGGGCGGGCTGCATCCTCAAGCGCGCGATCATCGACAAGAACGCGCGCATAGGCCCGAACTGCAGGATCGGCATCGACGACATCCCCCGCCCCGAAGGCGAATACGCGACGCACTTCGTCGTGGACGGCGTCATCGTCATCCCCAAGAACATGGTCGTGCCGGCGGGCAGCGTGCTCTGAGCGCGCCGTTTGCGGCAAAAAAAGGCTGTCCAGCGCGCTGGACAGCCTTTTTTTGCGCCCCTCGCGGGAGGAGGGCGTCGCCTCAGCCCGTGACGAGCCTCATCGCCTCGGCAAGGTCGGGGTCCTTGGCGATATAGTGCTCCTGGGCCTCGACGGCGGTGAGCCCGACGAGTTCGTGGCTCATGTAGTGGATCCAGGTTTCGTCCTCGGCGGTCGCGACCTCGATCTTGCGGCAGTAATAGTCGGGATGGATGGGCAGGGTATCGGGAAGGTAGTGCCGCACCTTGTAGTCGTGGACCACCACCTTGATGTCGTCGCGCTTCAGGCCGCGCCTCAGGAGCTCCTCGGTGAGGTAATTGACCGTGCGGCCCGAATCGTAGACGTCGTCCACGAGCAGAACCTTCTCCCCTCCCTTCAGGAGGTCGGGGCTATAGGTCCAGCCGTCGATCTTTATCTCTTCCTGGGTGCTCACGTCGGTGTAGGACCTGGCCACGACGGCGGCGTAGAAGACCGGCTTGTCCTCGCCGGTGATGAACTTGAAGTACTCGCTGATGACGTTCCCCATGTAGGCCCCGCCGCGGAGGGAGACGTAGATGATGTCGGGGACGAATCCGTCGCGGTAGATGCGGTAGGCCATTTTGATCGCGTTGTTTCGTATCATGTCGTAGGGAACAAATTCTTTGTGCATCGAGGCCTCTCGAAAGAAAACTCTCCGTCCCTCAAGGAACCGCCCGCCAACAAAAACCGAAGCCCTGAAGGGGATCAGGGCTTCAGCTTTATCGCGGGAAAGGTTGGATAATACTCTCAGTTTTTGTTAAAAGCAAGGGTATCGATAGTCTGCTCGTCGCGGATCACCGTGAAGATCATCTTCTTGTCCGCGTCGGAATTGACCGCGCGGTAGAATTCGCCGACGCCCTGTATCTTCTTGTCGTTCACCTTGACGATGATGTCGCCCATCTTGACCCCCATCACCGAGGCCGGGCTCTTGGCCACCACGTCCGTGACGAGGACGCCGCCCTTGGACCCGCCGGGAAGCTGGGCCTGGTCGACCGAATCGGATTCGAGCGAAATCACCGACAGCCCCGGATACTGGTCCTTGTTGCTGCTCGCCACGTTCTTGTCGCGCAGGTCGATCTTTACCTTGAGGCTGACGCGCTTGCCCTCGCGCATGACGTCGATGGTCGTGGTGGTGCCGGCGGGGATGTCGCCCACGCGGCGGACGAGCTCGTCCTGGGACTTCACGTCGGCGCCGCCGACGGCGACGATGTAGTCGCCGGGAAGGATGCCGCCCTTGTAGGCGGGGCCGTTCTTGTAGACGTTGGCCACGAAGGCGCCCTTCCTGCCGTCGATGCCGAGCTCCTTGGCCGTGGCGGTGTCGGCGCCCAGGTTGAGGAGGCTCACGCCGAGCCAGCCGTAGCGGATCTCCTTGTGGTTGATGAAGTCGTCGATCGCGCCCTTGACGTTGTTGATGGGAATGGCGAAGCCCAGGCCGACCGAGCCGCCCGTCTGGGTGGCGATCCAGGTGTTGATGCCGACCACCTCGCCCCTGATGTTGACGAGGGCGCCGCCGGAGTTGCCCTGGTTGATCGCCGCGTCCGTCTGGATGAAGTCGTTGATATTGTCGTCCGGCCCGCCGTCGCGGCCGAGGGCGCTCACGATGCCCGTCGTCACCGAGGACACAAGGCCCAGGGGGCTGCCGAGGGCGATCGCCCAGTCGCCCACCTGCACCTTGGTGGAGTCGCCGAGCCTGGCGATGACGATATCCTTGTCCGAGGTCTCGAACTTGACGAGGGCTATATCCTTGCGCGCGTCGGCGCCCACGAGGCTGCCCTGGAACTTGCGGCCGTCGCTCATCACCACGGTGATCTTGTCGGCGTTGCCGGCGACATGGTTGTTCGTCAGGACATAGACGGTCTTGCCGTCCCTGCGGACGATGACGCCCGAGCCCAGGCCCTCCTGGCCGCGCTTGGGGGTGTTCGGCTGTTCCTGCTGCTGCTGGTCCTGGGGGCCGAAGAAGAAGAAGGGAATGCTCGGCTGCGTCTTGGGGGTGTCGGTGGCCTTGTCGACCACTTCGAGCTCGACCACGGACGGCAGCACGGCCGTGGCGGAAGGCAGTCTGGACGGCCTCAGCCTGCGACAGGGCGGCGCCCACCTCGGGCGTCACCTGGACCGGCGGCGTCTCGGCCTGCACCACGGGGAGCAGCGCGCCGCCCTTCGCCCCAAGGCTGAGGAAGCGCCCGCCCGCGAAGGCGAACACGAAACCGACCACAGCGCCCAGAATGATGAGGTTGGCTACGAAAAACTTCTTCGAGTACAGTCTCTTGTGCAATGCCATGGTTATTCTCCTGGAGAGCTCTGCTTTTGCCTCTCTCCGTACAAATCAAGATACTTACTTTTCGTTACAGGCGACAAAGGTTCCGCGCGGAAAGTCCGCGGCTTCCGGCCTCAGGAGAAAGGGCTTTTCCTGTCGGAGAAGAGTGCGGCTGAGGGGGGTGCCGACCCGCCCTCGGGCTGTCGGCAAAGCGGGCGGAAGGCCGCCCGGCCCCTAGAATTTCCAGGAGGTGAGCACTTCGCAGCCGGTGTCGGTCACCAGGACGCTGTGCTCGTAGTGCGCCGAGAGCGATCCATCCATGGTCACCACGGTCCAGTCGTCGTCCAGCTCGCGGACATCGCTCCGGCCGGCGTTGATCATGGGCTCGACGGCGATGACCATGCCGGGCACGAGGCGGGGGTTTGGTCCGGCCGAGACATAGTTCGGAATCTGCGGATCCTCGTGCGCCTCGAGCCCCACGCCGTGGCCGCAGTAGGTGCGCACGACGCCGTAGCCGTGGGCTGTCGCGTGGCTGAACACGGCGCGGGAGATATCGTGGATGCGGGCGCCCGGCTTTATGGCGGCGATCGCCCTGTCCAGGCACTCGCGCGTGACGCGCATCAGGTTTTCGGCCTCGGGGCTCACCCTCCCCGCCGCCCAGGTGACGGCCGCGTCGGAAAAATAGCCCCCGAGGTTGATTCCGGTATCGACGCCCATGATGTCGCCCTCGGCGAGGCGGCGATGGCCGGGAATGCCGTGGATGACTTCATCGTTGACGGACAGGCAGAGCGTGGCGGGGAAGCCCTCGTAGCCGAGGAAGGCGGGAACGCCGCCGTGGGCCACGATGAAGGCTTCGGCGGCCTTGTCCATGTCGTAGAGGCTGGCGCCCGGCTGGACCATCGGGCGCAGGTGATCGAAGAGTCGGGAGAGGAGGGCGCAGGACTTGCGTATGCCTTCTATCTGCTCAGCGTTCTTGATGCGAATCATGGCATTCCCCCCCCGCGCGGGCCGCGCCTACTCCGCCGACTTGGCCTTGTCCGAGACGAGGTCCTTGTGGATGCCGTCGAGGACGCCGTTGATGAACTTGTAGGAATCGTCCGAACCGTATTCCTTGGCGATCTCGATCGCCTCGTCGATGGTGATCTGCGCCGGGATGTCCTTCTGGTAGAGAAGGCAGTAAGTTCCCATGCGCAGAAGCGCCAGGTCGACTTTCTTGAGGCGCTCGAAGGGCCAGTGCGAGAGGTGGGCGCGTATGCGCTCGTCGATCGCAGCCACGTTCTCGATGGCGCCCGCTATGATGAGCTGGGAGAAGGCGACCACATCGTCCTCGAACTGCCCCAGCTTCGATTCCTCGAGCCAGGAGAAGGAGAGAAGGTCGGAGAGGGAGGCGCCCGAAGCCTCCCATGCGTAGAGCGCCTGGAAGGCGAGGATGCGCGCTTTTCTTCGTGAAGCCATTATTTCCTTCTTCCTACCACTTCAGGTTGTCGTCGTAGGATTTGATCGTCGCCTCGGAGCGGAGCTTGGCGAGGAGGTCGGCCTCGAGCTTGTCCATGGACTTGGCTTCCTTGTCGCTGGCCACCTGATAGGCGATGAACTGCTGGATCGTCATGTTCTGGTTGCCGGGCACCGTGTCCGAGAGGCCGAGCTGCTTCTGAGGCAGGAATTCGTTCGCGCGCATGATCCTGTAGCCGGTGGGACTCTGCACCACGGCGGAGATGTCACCCGCCTTGAGCTTGAAGGCCGCGTCGAAGAGTTCCGCGCCGAAAAGGGTGCGGTTCTGGGTGGTCTTCTCGAGGTAGAGCGAGGAAATCGCCTTGTAGCCGGCCGCGTCGCTGGCCCTGAGGGCGTATTCGTCGAACTTGCCGGGATTCACCTTGAGCGCGTCGGCGATGCCGTCGAGCGTCGCCTTGGCCTTCTTGGCGTCGGCGTCGCTCTTGCCGCGGGTGTCGACGTAGAGCACGCTCACGCGCATGGTGTCGGGGCGGACGAGGGAGGCTTTCGCCAGCTCGTAGGCCTTGAGGATCTCGTCGGCGGTCGGCTGCTGCAGCGCGGCCTTCAGCTCGGCGGCGCGCTTGGTCTGGACGTAGTTCTCGAAGAGAAGCCTTTGGCGGATATAGACCTTGGGCTCGACGAAGACGCCCGAGGCGCGCAGCTGGTTCTCGAAGTCGGCGTCCGTGGCCTTCGGGCCGAGGCTCTCCTTCATCTGGGCAAAGGCGTTGTTCACGTCGGCGTCGGTCACGACGATCTTCTCGCGCTCGCAGAACTGCACGAAGAGGAGGCTGTTGATCCTGGCGTCGAGGACCTGCTTGCGCTGCTCGGCGGTAAACTTGAGCCCGGAGGCCTTTTCGAGCCGCTCGACATCGGCGCGGATCTGGCGCACGGAGATGACCTCCTGCCGCGTCAGCTTGATGGTGGCCGCCGGCTTGTCAATGGTAGTCTGCGCGCCGAGCGCTCCCAGGCCGATAATGGCGAACAGGACAGGTAACAGCATTCTCTTCATTGTTGACACTCGCTCTCGATTTAGACGTATCACGTAGGGTATAGCCATACGAAAATAACAACAATTCCGAGGGAAGAAGGTAAACTAAAAACAGGCACTTTTCAAGGGCGCCCGCCGAATAGCCCCGGACGAAGGGGCCGGATTCACTCCGCCTCGCCCGATTCGGCCAGGCGCCGCCGCGCGGCGCTCAGGCCGGGCAGCCTCGGCATCAGCGCGGCGGCCCGCTCCAGGGCTTCCCTCGCCTCGTCCCACTCCTTGCGTCGCAGGTGGACCTCGGCCTTCTTGCGCAAAAACTGGGCGGAGTCGCGCGTGCCCACGTCCAGGGCGATCGATTCCTCGAGCCTGTCGAGATAATCGTCCTCGTCGATCCTGCCCGGCATCTTCTGCAGCACGAGGGTCCTGAACTTCAGGGCGACGACATCGTAGTAGTAGCGGAACCAGGGCTTCTCGTGCTCCATGCCGATGAGCCGCTTGTAGATCGCGTAGGCCTTGAGGAGGCGGCCGCGCTTCTCGTATTCCTCGGCGAGGCAATACTCGGCGTCCATGGCGTCGCCGCGGTCCATCCAGCGCTCGAGGCGGAAATCGCCGAAGGACTTGGAGCGCTCGTAGGTTTCGAGGGCTTCCTCGTCGAAATTGTGCAGGAGATCGTACACGATGAGCTTGGCCTGGCTCTCGGGATCGTGCAGCCGCTCCCGCAGGAAGGCGCGATAGTTGAAGCCGCCCTGCTCGAGCTTCTGCTTGCGCAGGCTGCGGTCGTAGACGCGCCGCTTTTCGCCGTCGGAGAGTATCCGGTAGGCCTCGAGGATGAGGCGCATCGCCGATTCGCGGACCGAAGCCACCCCGCCCTTCTCCGGCTTGTCCTGGGACATCTTCTGGCCGCGCTGGCCCGAGGGTCCCTCGGCGAGTTCCGACGCGTTCATGTCGGGGTGATATTTCTTGGCTTTCTTCCTGAAAGCGCTCTTTATCGCGCTTTGGTTGGAGTCCTGCGGGACTCCAAGGACGTCGTAGTAGTTTTCCACGCCATCAGCTCCGCGTTAATGGCGCCTCGCGCGCCGCGGCCGCCGCCTCCCCTTCGCCGGAGACGATTTCCGCCATCGTGACGACCATGCCCTCTTTCTCCAAGGCGCGCATCATTGAAGACAGTGCCTTGCCAGGGAAAAGGCCGGCCTTGACGAGGAGGGCCATCGAGCGCCTGCCCACCAGGTTTCCGCAACGGGCGAGCTGCTCGGCGAATTTCGGGCCGATCTTGCCGACCAAGCCCGCCGCTTCCGAGCAGACGACGATGAAGTCGTAGGAGGAGACGCGAGAGTCGCCCGCCTCGAAGGAATCGGCGACATTCCCCATCATGGTGAACTCGCGCGCCACGGCGCGCGAATGCCTGAGGAGCGACTCGGATTTTTTTTCGCTCAAGGCGACGACAGCTATACGCATTTTACCCTCGCGGTACTATAGCAACGAAAAAGAATCGTAACAATCCTTTCAGAGAAGCCTGTAGGCCTCTTCCCCCATGCCCGGCTTCACGAAGAGGACGGGGCAGCGGGCGTTCCGGAGTATCTCCCTGTTGGCGTCCGCCAAGGTGTCCCTCGACTGCATCTCCGAGGGGTTGCCCCCGATCACGATGCAGTCGGCGCCCTTGGCGCCGGCGGCCTTGATGATCTTGACGAGGAGCTCCTCGACGGCGAGCCGCTTGCGGTCCGCGAGTTCCTTGCAGAAAGAGAGATAGCGGCGCCCCGAATTCTCGAGGCTTCTCTCGTATTCCTCGCTCTCGTCGGGCACGAAGATCCTCGAGAGGGCCAGCTGCCTGATGGCGGCAGTATCGACGACGTAGCAGGCGACGACGTTCGCCCCGTACTGCTTCTTTATGGCGAGGGCGTACCGGAAAGCGTCGATGGAGGCTTCGGACCCGTTTATCGCTACGAGGAGCGTTCCGAATAGAGGTTTCATAGAGATCCCCGCTCCGACATACGCTGCTTGAGCAGCTTTACGGCAAATAAGGATTCCCGGTCCCGCTCGTCCAGGGTGGATTCGATAAACTTGACGACGCTGCCCGAGCGGGGAATGACCATCTTGTCCAGCGCGTTGACGCGCCGCTGCGTCTTCCTCACCTCGCGGGCCAGCCGCCAGACGATCGTGCGCAGCCCCGCGGCGACGGCGAGCTTTTGGAGCAACTCGCTGAACTGTACCACGGTTTCGTCGCAAACGGCAAACGAATTCATGAAGGAATAGCTGAGCTCGGAGGGGCCGGCCACGGCGGAAAGGCTCGGCAGGCTCATGCCCGAGACGTTCACGGTCTGGGTCTTGAGCGATATCGAGCGCAGCGGCTTGGACGATATGGCGAGGGCGCGCTCGCGGCCGACCGCCAGGAGCATCTTCCTGAGGCGGGGATAGGCCGATGCCGCGAGAGCCTGTATGTCCCGCTCCAGGAGGTCGAGCTCATCGATCCGCTTGAGGAGCTCGATGACGAGGATCTCGCGCTTCTTCTCCAGCAGATCGTAGCCCTGGAGGGCGAGCGCGAGGCTCCGCTTCTCCGCGATGAGGTTGGTCTTGGTGGGCGCCGGAAATGCTTGGGCCATGGCGGTACCTCCTTCCCTACGCTTCCGGCGCCGCGGCCGGCAGGTAGCGCTCGATCAGCTGTTCGGGGATGCGCACGAGCTCCTCCCTCGGCAGGAGGGAGAGGATGGACCAGCCGAGGTCGAGGGTCCGCTCGATGCTCCGGTCCTCGAACTCGCCCTGGGCCAGGAAGCGCTTCTCGAAGGCGTCGCCGAACTCGAGGTAGCCCTTGTCGCGGGCCGAGAGCTCCTCCTCGCCGATGATGGCGGAGAGGTCGCGCACCGAGCGCACGTAGGCGTAGGCGGAGAAGAGCTGGGCGGCGAGGTCGCGGTGGTCCTCGCGCGTCATGCCCTCTCCGATGCCATCCTTCATGAGGCGCGAGAGCGAGGGAAGGCCGGCGATGGGCGGATAGACGCCCCGCTGCGCGAGGTCGCGCTCGAGGACGATCTGCCCCTCGGTGATGTAGCCGGTGAGGTCGGGGATGGGGTGGGAGATGTCGTCGTTCGGCATGGAGAGGATCGGCAGCTGGGTGATTGACCCCTCGGAGCCCTCGATGCGGCCCGCGCGCTCGTAGAGCGACGCCAGGTCCGAGTAGAGGTAGCCCGGATAGCCCTTGCGCGAGGGCACCTCGCTGCGCGCGGCCGAGACCTCGCGGAGGGCTTCGCAGTAGTTCGTCATGTCGGTCATGACGACGAGGACGTGCATGCCCTTCTCGTAGGCCAGGTACTCTGCGGCGGTCAGGGCGGCGCGGGGCGTGAGGAGGCGCTCGATGGAGGGGCTGTCCGCCAGGGACAGGAACATGACGACGCGCGAGAGGACGCCCGACTGCTCGAAGGAATCGATGAAATAGCGCGAAACGTCGTACTTGATGCCCATGCCCGCGAAGACGACGGCGAACTGGGAATCCCCTCCCCTGACCTTGGCCTGCCTGATGATCTGGGCGGCCAGCCTGTTGTGCGGCAGGCCGTTGCCCGAGAAGATGGGCAGCTTCTGTCCGCGGATCAGGGTGTTCATGCCGTCGATGGCGGATATGCCGGTCTGGATGAAGTCCCTGGGATAGACGCGGGCGCTGGGGTTGATCGGCATGCCGTTGATGTCGCGCAGATCGGAGGAGGCGATCTCGGGATAGCCGTCGGCCGGCTTGCCCAGTCCGTTGAAGATGCGTCCGACGATATCCTCGCCGACGCGGAACTCCAGGGGCTTCTCGAGGTATTCCACCCGGGTGTCCTCGAGGGAGATGCCCGTGTTGTCGGAGAAGAGCTGGATGGCGACCGCGCTCTCCGACAGGTCCACCACCCTGCCGAGGCGTGGGGCGCCGAGGCGGTCCTTTATGCGAACGAGCTCGGCGTAGCCGACGTTCTCCGTCCGCGCGGCCACGACGATGGGGCCGTCGGCCTTCAGCAGCCCGCGGTAGTCGGTTCCTCTCATGGCGTCACCATCCTTTCGCCGCCCGAAGGCAGCCCGGCGCCTGCGTTCGGGCCGACGCCGGCGCCAATACCGCCGCCGGCGTTCAAGCCGGCGAAGGCGCGGCGAATCTCCTCGAGCACCTCGCCCCCCTGGGCGACGTCTTCGTTGGAGATCGAGCTCTTGAGCCGCATGATCGTGTTCCTCAGGGGCAGGGCCGCGATCTTCGGCAGAGGAACGCCGCCGTGGATCGCCTCCTCGGCGGCCTCGTGGAAGGCGAGGATGCAGTCCAGGATCATGGTCTGCCTGGCCGGGACGCAGTACATGTCCACCGCGTCGAAGCTGCTCTGCTGCAGGAAGCCGTTCTTGAGCAGCTCGGCCGTCATCAGGACCAGGCGCTGCTCGTCGGGCAGGGCGTCCGGGCCGATCAGCCGCACGATCTCGGCGAGCTTCCGCTCCTTCTTCAGGATTTCCATGGCCTTGGCGCGCAGGACCTTCCAGGAAGGATCGATGCCGTCCCAGTAGGCGACGAGATCGTCGGCGTACTCGGAGTAGGAGTCGTTCCAGGAGATGGCCGGGTAGTGGCGGGCGTTGGCGAGGTCGCGGTCGAGGGCCCAGAAGCAGCGGATGAAGCGCTTGGTGTGCTGGGTCACGGGCTCGGAGAAATCGCCGCCCGGGGGCGATACCGCACCGATGATGGTGACGGAACCCTTTTTGCCCTCGAGACTGGTGACCATGCCGCCGCGCTCGTAGAACTCAGCGAGGCGCGTGGGCAGGTAGGCGGGGAAGCCCTCCTCGGCGGGCATCTCCTCGAGGCGGCCGGAGAGTTCGCGCAGGGCTTCGGCCCAGCGCGAGGTGGAGTCGGCCATGACGGCCACCTGATAGCCCATGTCGCGGTAATACTCCGCGATGGTTATTCCCGTGTAGATCGACACCTCGCGCGCCGCCACCGGCATGTTCGAGGTGTTGGCGATCAGGATGGTGCGCTCCATCAGGGAGCGCCCCGTCCTGGGGTCGATCAGCTTGGGGAACTCGGTCAGCACGTCGGTCATCTCGTTGCCGCGCTCGCCGCAGCCCACGTAGACGATAAGGTCGGCGTCGCACCACTTGGCGATCGCGTGCTGGGTCATGGTCTTGCCGGTGCCGAAGCCGCCGGGCACCGCGGCGCAGCCGCCCTTGGCCACAGGGAAGAGCAGGTCGATGACGCGAAGGCCGGTGACGAGGGGCTCGGCCGGCACGAGCTTCTGGGCGAAGGCCCGCGGCTTGCGCACGGGCCAGCGCGAGGCCGAGCGGTATTCAGCGCCGTCGGCCGCCCTCACGAGCGGCTCCGCGATCGTATAGTCGCCCTCGGGCGCTATCCAGGCCGCCCTTCCCTC
>JAJTBU010000012.1 GCA_021286735.1 bacterium | reverse complement strand
GCCCGCGGGCGGTGTTCACGTAGATGGCCGAGCCCACAGCGATCGCGTTGTAGAGGAAGTAGCCGCCGAAGGCGATGTTGAAGAGGTTGACCAGGCGGAAGGTCCTGTCGGCCTTGGCGTTGTTGGAGGAGAATTTCTTGAGCTTCTTGAGCGCCACGCTCGAGCCCAGGAACTCCGGCGTCGTCCCCACCCTCGCGAGGAGCTTGGGGAAGCTGAAGTAGATTGCTCCCGCCTCGGAAACCTCGGGCGTCCCCTCGAACTCCAGCAAATACTTGTTGATGGCCGTTTCGGCCTCGACGGGGTCCAGCCCGGTGATCGCCATGAATTCGGGCAGGGTGATGACTCCCTTGTGGGTCTGGAGGAAGGCGACGACCGCCTTCTTCTCCACCTCGGGCCAGTCTCTGTTGGGGTCGCCGTCGCCGAAGACGTGTGAGAAGACCGCCTTGTGCAGGGGCCGGCGCTCGCGCCTCGCCTCGGAGCGGGCGTAGCGCTCCTCGGGGGTCTTGAAGAGCTCGGAGTAGAACCAAATGCGGATGAGGCTGTCGAAGAGCCGCGTGGTCAGCCAGAGCCCGCCCAAGCCCCCGCCCCCCCGCCTGGAATCGCGGCTGTCCCGGCTCCCGCCCCCCGCCTGCATGGCCACGGAGGCGACCAGGGCGAAGAGGGCCAGCGCGAGGAAGAGGATGAAGTATCCGAAGAGCATCACGACGATCCAGGCCTTGAAGGCGAACTTCGCGACTTCCGCGGCGCCCTTGCGCAGGCTCCGGAGGACGCGCTTCGCCGCGGGGCCGAAGCCCCGGTAGCGGCTCTTGAGGCCGTCGGGGAAGGAGTAGAGTATCTCGCCCTTCTCGGTGACCTTGAGCCGCGCTCCGTACTCGTCGGAGACGGCGGGCAGCTCGGCCTGTATCTGCGACAGCGGAAGGCCGGTGAGTCCGGCGAGGTCGGCGACCGTCGCCTCCCTCCCCGTCTTCCTGAATCCGCCCAGGAGCTTGCCGCGCACGAGTTCGCGGTCGTAGTCGTACACTTTTCTGCTTTCTTCTTTTGCCAAGGCTTTATCCTTTTCCTTATCCCCGGTATGGCAGCACGGATGCGCTTATAGGAACTTCGAGCGCCTGAGCGCTATCGCCCGCCCGTAGAGGGCCGTGTATTCGCTTGCCGACTTCTCCCAGGAGAATTCGCGCGTCATCGCCTTGATGCGCATGATCTCGATGTGGTCCTTTCGGTTGTACCAGGCCCAGACCGCCCAGCCGATCGTGTTGAAGAGGGCGCGCGGGGTGAGGTCGTCGAACATGAAGCCCGTGCCTTCGCCCGTATCCTGGACGTAGTTCTCCACGGTGTCGGCCAGTCCGCCCGTGCGGTGCACGATCGGGAGGGTGCCGTAGCGGAGGGAGTACATCTGGTTGAGGCCGCAGGGCTCGTAGCGGCTCGGCATCAGGAAGAAGTCCGACCCCGCCTCCACCAGGTGGGCGAGGGCTTCGTCGTAGCCGACGCGGGCCTTGAAGGAGGGATACCGGGCCGAGAGGGAGGCGATAGCCTCCTCGCACCAGGCGTCGCCTGAGCCGACGACCGCGAACTGGGCGTTCATGGCCTCCAGGACCTGCGGCACGGCGCCGTAGCCCGGGCCGAACATCTCGCCGATGCCTTTCTGCTCGGTGAGCCGCGCGACGAGGCCGATGACGGGCGCGGAATCGTCGACGGGCAGGCCGAATTTCTCCTGCAGGGCCCGCTTGCAGGCAGCCTTGCCCGACATGTCCGAGACCGAGTACCGCGCCGGCAGGCAGGGATCGGTCTCCGGATTCCAGACATCCTTGTCCACGCCGTTCAGGATGCCCACGAGGTCGCGGCTGCGATGGCGAAGGAGGCCATCCAGGCCGAAACCGTAGGCCGGCGTCTGGATCTCCCTGGAGTAGGTCGGGGAGACGGTGGTGAGGCAATCGGCCGTTGTCATGCCCGCCTTGAGGAAGTTTATGTCGTCGTGGAACTCGAAGCCGGCGCCGTGGAAGAGCATCCAGTCGAGGCCGAAGAAGGGAAAATGCTCCTTCGAAAAGACGCCCTGATACCCCAGGTTGTGGATCGAGAGGACGCTGGCCGTGTGGGCGAAGCCGCGATCCTTCTCCTCCGCGGCGAGGTAGACGGGCACGAGGGCCGAGGGCCAATCGTGGGCGTGCATGATGTCGGGCGTCCAGGAGAGGGCGCGGCAGAGACTGAAGGCGGCGCGGGAAAGGAAGGCGAAGCGCTCGGGATTGTCGGGATATTCGCGCTGGCTGGATGGCCCGTAGACGCCCGGCCTGGCGAAATAAGCGTCAAAATCGAGGAAATAGACGGGCACTTCCGACGAAGGGAGGGTCGAGGTCAGAACATGGGCTTTGAACGCGCCGCCGCCGAGCGTCACGTCGAGCGGTTCGGCCATGGAAGAGAGCTTCTCTTTCGCGATGAAGCCGTAGCGGGGAATGAGGACGCGGACATCGTGCCCGAGGCGGAAAAGCGCGACCGCCAGGGCGCTTACCGCGTCGCCCAGGCCTCCCGACTTGGCGAAGGGCACCGCTTCGCTCGAGATCATCAGAATTTTCACCGCAGGTCCTCCAGAAGTCCATGGTAGTCGGGGCAATCCTTCCCTATCGGGCAAAACAACAATCGGAAAGGACGGGTGACATTTTTAGTATATCGACCCGCGCCCCCTCCTGCAATGAGGACCTGCGGCCGACATCGCGCGGCCGATGGGCCGCGCCGGGGCTGATCGCGCCGCTGAAGCGGCGGGCGGGGCGCGGGGCGTCTCTCTCATGGAGGCGCCTATGCGAAAAGTTGTGTCCTTCTCCTCGTTGTGCGTGCTCGTCGGAGCGCTTTGCTGGGGCTGCGTCGGCATGGGGCAGCCGGGTACGGCCACCCTGTCGATCAAGCTGAACCCCGACGCGGCCTTCGGCTGCGCGGCGGCGCGGGGCCCGGGACTGGCGGGGGCGAAGAGCGCCATCGCCCCGGGCGCTGATTGGTCGCCCGCGGCCTTCACGATCAGCGGCGAGGGGCCGGGAGGGGCCACCTTCGTCATCGAGGGGGCTTCGAGGAGCGCGGAGACCCGCATCGTCCCCGGCGAATGGCAGATTTCGGCGAGGGGCTTCGCCGCGGGGGGAATCGCAGTCGCCGCCGGCAAGGCGTCCTGCGTCCTTCAGGCGGGAAGGACCTCGGCCGTGAGCCTCGTCCTCTACCCATTGGCGGGGCTGGGCGACCTACAGATCGCCGTCGCGACCACCATCGCGCCCGCGGCGGGGGCGAGGCTCGCGGGAGAACTCGTCTACCGAGGGCTTCCAGGTGGCCAGCCCCCGGCGGAGCGTACCACGCGCCTGATAGACGCGCCGGCCGAACAGCCGACGATCAGCTTCGCGGGAATAGAGGCGGGCCATTACGGGCTCAGCCTCCGCCTCACGGACGCCGATGGCGTAGTCTCGGGCGGGGCCGCCGAATCGATCCTCGTCGTCGCCGGCTTCACGACCTCGGGCACCTGCGCCATCGAGCTGGGAATGCCGAAGGCCGAAATCTCGGCCGCCCTCTTTCCCGCCGAACCTTTGCCGCCCCCTCTTCTCTCCGCAAGCCACCGCTTCGGCGCCTCCAGGAGTCCCATGCCCCTCGCCTTGTCGCGCGCGGCGGCCCGGACGGGCGAATCGATCGTCGGGCAATGGTACTTGAACGGCGCCCCGGCCGGGACGCCTCTCGCGCTCGCCGCCGGCCCGGGAATCCTTCCGGAGGGTATCGTCGCCTTTCCCCAGGGAAGCGAGCCTCCGCGAGTATCCCTCGCGCGCGCGGACCTCGTCGAAGAATCGTCCGCATCATTCCGCACGGGCTCAGCATCCGCCATCCTCCGCGCCGCCGACGGCCCCGGCGATGCCCAGGTCGGCTGGAGGGCGAGCTACGCATTCGAGGCCGCGCTCGGCGACAGCCTCCACGGCTCGGGAGCCTACGGGGCGGGGAAAGGCGCCGCCTTCAAGGTGCGGGCCGTCGCGGCCTCGCCCTCTGGGCTCGTGGCCGTGTCGGGCCTCGACGAGGATGGCGCGATCCACGCCTTCGCGGCCGGCTACGGCGCCCCTCTCCACTCCGCGGCCCCCTCGGGCGCCGCGAGCCTGCCGCTCGACGCCTCCTGGATCAGGCTCTGGCGCGACAAGATCAAGATCGACGGCTCCTTCAAATCCGCGGACAGGCTCGCCGTCTCGCCGGACGGCAGGTTCATCGCCGCGGCGTCGACGTCGTCCACGTGGATCGCCCTCTACGAGCTCGGCGAACACGGGGCCTGGAACGCATGCAAGACACTGAAGGCCAGCGACGAGGGGATGGCCGGATTCGGCTATGTCAAGGGTCTGTGCTTCGCCCCCGATTCCTCCAGGCTCTACGCCGCCTCGAGTGGGAATGGCACCGCCTACGCTTTCAACCTCGGCTCGGGGAACTTTTCCCTTTGGAAAACCTGCAAGCTCTGGGAACTCCTCGGCGAGACGGACGCCTACGGATTGAAAGATATTCAAGCCACGCCGTCGGGAGCCGTCATCGTCACGTCCACGGACAAATCGCGCCTCTGCGTCATCGAGAGCGGAGAGGCGTTCGGCGCCCCGGCCATTCTCCAAGGCGCCACCGGCGGAGTCGAGCCCTACCAGCCCTCGGCCATCGCGGCGGCCCCCGCCGGGGACGCGTTTTTCGTGCTCTGCGGCGGCAACAGGGTCCTCCGCTACGAGCGTGGCCCGGGCGGCTATGCCCTCGCCTCGACCATTCCGCTGGGCGCCGAGGCAAGAGACGCGAGCTTTCTATCGGCGGGGGCCGGATGGGGCGGCACGCGCCCCATGATCGCGGCCGCGGGAGGAGGCGCGATGGCGATCTGCGAGCTCGGGCCGAATGGTGAAGTCGTGGCTTCCCACCTGTGCGCCCCCGGCATCGAAGACGTCGCGGGGATAGCGACGGCGGAAGGACTCAGCTTTTCTCGAGGCGCCTTTTTCCTCGCCGGAGGCGAAGCCGCCTGCGCCTCGGTCTTCGGCGGCGAGCCCTAAGGCGGGCAGGTCCGGAGCCGAAACGCCGCCCATACTGGCGCAGGGATCGGGGATTCAGTATCATTGTGCCTGCAGGAGAAACGCATGCGAACCCTCGATGACTTCACGTTGCTAGGGATGATCGAGAAGAGCGGAAAACGCTACGAAAACAATCCGGCGCTCCGCATGGTCGGCGGCGAGCGCTTTACCTACGGACAGGTGGACGCGCTCTCGTCGCGCTCGGCGGCGGCGATCGCCGCGGCGGGAGTCTCGCCGGGCGACAGGGTCGCCATCCTCGCCGAGAGTTCGCCCTACTGGGGCATCGCTTTCTTCGGCATCGTGAAGGCCGGGGCAATCGCCGTCCCCATACTCGTCGATTTCTCGGCCGAGCAGATCAAGAACATCATCCTCCACTCGGGGGCCAAGGCGGTGCTCTGCTCCCCGAAGCAGCGGCAGAAGATCGCGAGCCTCGAGCTGCCCATAGCCCACCTCGACGTCAAGGAACATATAGCTTCAGGCGCAAGGCCCATAGCGAGAATCCCCGCCGAGCCCGACGGGGTCGCGATGATCGTGTACACCTCGGGAACGACGGGCCTGTCGAAGGGCGTCATGCTGACGCACCGGAACATACTTTCGAACGCCCTGGCCTGCCGCTCCATAATCATCCTGCACCGGACCGACCGCCTGCTTTCGATCCTCCCCCTCGCCCACACCTACGAGTTCACCATCGGCTTCATCATCCCCCTTCTCTCAGGCTCGCAGATCTTCTACCTGGACAGGCCCCCCTCGCCCACCGTGCTGTTGCCAGCGCTCAAGGCGGTGCGGCCGACCATCATGCTGTCAGTCCCCCTCGTGATCGAGAAGATCTACCGCTCGAACATCAAGCCGACGCTGGAAGGCATGAAGCTCTACGCGAATCCTTTTTTCAAGCCGATCCTGATCCGCTTCGCCGGTTTCAAGCTCATGAAGACCTTCGGCGGCGTGATGCGCTTCTTCGGCGTCGGCGGCGCCCCCCTGGCGCGCGACGTCGAAACCTTCCTGAAAAAGGCGCGCTTTCCTTACGCCATAGGCTACGGACTCACGGAGTGCTCCCCCCTGATCGCGGGATGCTCCCCGGCCAAGACGCATGTCGGCTCCACCGGCCCGGCGCTCATGGGCGTCTCGGTCAGGATCGCCGACCCCAAGCCAGGTTCGGGCGAGGGGGAACTCCAGGCCAAGGGCGACTCGATCTTCAAGGGCGACTATCGCGGCCCCGCCCGCAGCGCCGAAGCCTTCACTCAGGATGGCTGGTTCCGCACGGGAGACCTCGGCTTCATCGACGAGAAGAAGCGCATCTTCGTGCGCGGGCGCATCAAGACCATGATCCTCGGCGCCTCGGGCGAGAACATCTACCCCGAGGAGATCGAGGCGGTGCTGAACCAGTCGCCCTACGTGGCCGAATCTCTGGTGCTCGAGGGCGAGGAGGGCTTGACGGCCTTCGTCTATCTGAAGAGCGAGGTGCTCGAGAAGCTCGAAGCCACGTTCAAGGATGGGATCGACACCGCCGAGGAGCTCTCCTCGCGCATGGGCAGCGCCATCGCCAACGCCGAGAAGTCCGTGGTGAGCTCGATCGGCCAGGCCATCGACGATGCGGGAAAGGCAGCGGAGCGCCTGCTGGAGGGAATCCGCAAGGAAACGAACGAGAAGCTGACTTCCTTCTCGAGGATACGCACGATCAAGCTCCACAGCGAGCCCTTCGAGAAGACGCCCACCCAGAAGATCAAACGCTTCCTCTACTCCAAGGACGGCACCGCGCCTAAAAGCTAGAGGGGGAGAAGCGCTTGGTGGATGATATCTCTGGATAAGAAAAGGGGCCATGCGGGAAGCGATCGGCTTCCCGCATGGCCCCTGGGAGCGCCCGAGGGCGGGCGCCTGTCCTCTCAGCCCCTGTAGCAGAGCACGGGGCAGCGGGCGGCGGCGACTTCGTCGAGGCGCCCCACGGGCGTGGTCGAAGGCGCCGCGTGCAGCAGCTCAGGCTTCGTCCTCGCCTCCTCGGCGATGGCGAGCAGGGCGTCCGCGAAGGCGTCCAACTGGCGCTTGCCCTCCGTCTCGGTCGGCTCGATCATGAGGGCCTCGGGCACGATGAGGGGGAAGTAGATGGTGGGCGGATGGAAGCCGTAGTCGATGAGGCGCTTGGCGATGTCCAGGGTGTGGATGCCCGGCGCTATGTCGCCCATGGCCACGAATTCGTGCATGCAGCCCTTCTTGTACTTGAGCGGATAGGCCTTTTCGAGCCTGGCGCGCAGGTAGTTGGCGTTGAGCACCGAATTCTCGGCGATGCGGCGCAGGCCGTCGGCTCCCTCCATGCGCAGGTAGGCGTAGGCGCGCACGAGGACGCCGAAGTTGCCGTAGAAGGCTTTCACCTTGCCGATGCTCTTCTCGGGCATGGCCAGCGCGTACTTGCCGCCCTTTCTGACCGCTATCGGGCCGGGGAGGTAGGGGGCGAGTTCCTTGACCGCTCCCACCATGCCGGCGCCGGGGCCGCCGCCGCCGTGCGGGGTGGAGAAGGTCTTGTGCAGGTTAAAGTGCATGACGTCGATGCCGCTCTTGCCCGGCTTGAACACGCCGGTGAGGGCGTTCATGTTCGCGCCGTCGCCGTAGACCAGGCCGCCGGCCTCGTGGACCATCCGGGCGATCTTCGTGATGTGGCGCTCGAAGAGGCCGACGGTGTTAGGGTTCGTGATCATGATGCCGGCCACCGTGTCGTCGAGGGCTTCGGCCAACGCCTTGAGGTCGATGTTGCCGTCGCGCCCCGAGGGAATCGTCTTGGTGACGAAGCCCGCCATGGTGCAGGAGGCCGGGTTGGTGCCGTGGGCCGAGTCGGGGATCAGTATCGTGGTGCGCTGGGTCTGGCCCTTGGCCCGCAGGTAGTCCCTGATCATCAGGACGCCGGAGAATTCGCCGTGGGCTCCCGCCGCGGGCTGGAGGGATACGGCGGCGAAGCCGCCGATCTCGGCCAGGCTCGCCTGGAGGCGACAGATCAGCTCGAGGGAGCCCTGGGTGAGGGCGTCGCCCGCGAGGGGATGGGCGCCGCGCCAGCCCGCGGCCGAGGCGGCCGCCTCGTTGGCCTTGGGGTTGTACTTCATCGTGCAGCTGCCGAGCGGGTAGAAGTTCGTGTCGATGGAGTAGTTCTTCTGCGAAAGCCTCGTGAAGTGGCGGACCACCGTGAGTTCGTCCAGCTCGGGCAGCGCGAGCGATTCGCGCGCGAGGCCCGCGGGGAGCTCGGCGGCGGGGACGTCGGATGCGGGAAGGGCGCAGCCGACGAGGCCGGGGCTCGAGAGCTCGAACGCGAGAGGTTCCTGAATGAGATTCATAGCGAAACCTCCTTGAGCGCCCGGGCGAGCGCGTCGATCTCGGCCTTGGTGTTGACCTCCGTGACGCAGACGAGGAGCTCGTCCGGCCGGGCGGCGTCGATCCGCGAGAGCGGGAGTCCAGGGACGATGCGCTTCTTCGCGAGCCTGTCGTAGATCGCTGCGGCGGGCACGGGGGTCTCGACGAGGAATTCCTTGAAGAAGCTTCCCGTCTTGACCTTGTACCCCGGAATCTCCGCGATGCGCGCGGCCGTGTAGTGGGCCTTGTCGTGGCAGAGGCGGGCCACGGCGCGCATGCCTCCCGAGCCCATCGCCGCCATGTAGATGCAGGACTGGAGCATCGAGAGCCCCTGGTTTGAGCAGATGTTCGACACGGCCTTCTCGCGCCTGATGTGCTGCTCGCGCGCCGTGAGCGTGAGGACGAAGCCGCGGCGGCCATCGTGGTCCTTCGCCTCGCCGACGATCCGGCCGGGCATCTTGCGCATGAGCTTCTCGGTGGCGCCCATCATGCCGAGGTAGGGGCCGCCGAAGTTCATCGGGTTGCCGAGGCTCTGGCCCTCGGCGACGACGATGTCGGCGCCCTGGGCGCCGGGGCTCTTGAGGAGGGCGCACATGATCGGGTCGGCCTGGACGATGAGGAGGGCGCCCGCGGCGTGGGCCGCCGCCGCCGCCGCCTCGAGGGCGCGGACCTCGCCCGAGAAGGTCGGGTAGCCCGCCACGAGGCAGGCCGCGCGGCCGTCGAGGGGCGCGGTCTCGGGAGCCCCCTCGTACTCGACTATCTCGACCTCGAAGGACGAGAAATAGGTGCGGACGACGTCCTTGTATTCTGGGTGCATGTCGGCGGGCAGGAGAATGCGCCTCCTGTCCTCGTCCAGCTTCCAGGCCATGAGGATGCCCTCCGCCAGGGCGGTCGCAACGTCATAGTGCGAGGCGTTGACGACAGCGACCCCGAGCAGCTCGGCGGCCATGCTCTGGTACTCGAAGATCGCCTGCAGGGTGCCCTGGGAGACTTCGGGCTGGTAGGGCGTGTAGGCCGTGAGGAATTCGCCGCGCGAGGCGATGGCCGGCACGAGGGCGGGGATGAAGTGATTGTAGGCGCCGGCGCCGAGGAACCAGGCCGCCTTGCCGGCGTCCAGATTCTTCGCGGCCATCGCCTCGACTTCCTTGAGGACCTCGTACTCAGAGAGCCCGGCGGGGAGCTTCAGCTCCGGGAAGCGCCGGCTCGCCGGAATGTCGGCGAAGAGCGCCTCGACGCTCTCCTTGCCGATGACGTCGAGCATGGCCCGGCGGTCGGCGTCTGAATTCGGGATGAAGGGCACGGGCTCACGCCTCCCCGACCGTCTTCGCGTAATCGGCGGCGCTCATCAGCGCGTCCATCTCCGCGAGGCTGGAAGGCTGCACCTTGAGCATCCAGCCGCCGGCGTGGGGCTCGCGGTTCACGAGCGCGGGGTCGCCCTGGAGGCTCTCGTTGACGGCGACGATCGTGCCCGACACGGGCATGTAGAGATCGCTGGCCGCCTTGACCGATTCGACCGTGCCGAAGGTCTTGCCCGCGGCGATCGTCTTGCCGACGGCGGGCAGCTCGACGAAGACGATGTCGCCCAGCTCGGCCTGCGCGTGGTCGGAAATGCCGACGACGACGATGCCGCCCTCGAGCCTGGCGTATTCGTGGGATGCCGCGTACTTGGCGTTTGCATCGATACTCATATGTTCCTCTCCTTTTCGTTCGAATGGGCTGCGGCTCGGCGCAGTGGCCTAACCTGCCCGCGGAGCCTCCGGCTAGCGCCGGTAGGCGGGGACGTAGAGCGGCCGCTTGACGACGACGGCGTCCTTGGGCTGCCCCCTTATGATCACCTTGAGCGCGGTGCCCGCCTTGTTGAGCGCGGGCTCCACGAAGGCGTTGGCCGCGTATTTCTTCACCGTCGGGCAGTACATGCCGGCGACGCAGTGGCCGACGATCCGGCCGGAGGCGTCGGCGATCTCATACCCCTCGCGGGGCACGCCGCCGGAAACCTCGATCCCGACGAGGCGGCGCTTCAGGCCCGCCGCGGCGATCGCCTCCAGGGCCGCCTTGCCGATGAAATCCTTGTCGAAATCGCAGGCCCACTTGAAGTTCGCCTCGAGGGCGTTGATCGCCGGGCTGATCTCGTGGCCGTGGAGGGGCATGCCCGCCTCGAAGCGCAGGCTGTCGCGCGCGGCGAGGCCGATGGGCTTGGTCTCGATGCCGAGCTCGGCGCCCTTGTCGATGAGGTGATTCCAGAGGAATTCGGCCTTGGAGGCGGGGAAGAAGAGTTCGCCGCCGTCCTCGCCCGTGTAGCCGGTGCGGCCGAAGAGGATGGGCACGCCCGCCACGTCGATCCTTCCCCAGGTGAAGCGCTCGAGCGCCGAAACCTTAGGGGCGCCGAGGGCGTCCAGCAACTCGATGGCCCTGGGACCCTGGACGGCGATCATGTAGGTTTCGTCCGACCTGTCCTCGATGCTCACCCCTGCGCCGGCGTGGGCCACGAACCAGGCGAGATCGGTCTCGCGGTTCGAGGCGTTGACGACGATCCACCAGGAGTTCGGCAGCCGGTAGACGAAGAGGTCGTCCAGGACGAGTCCCTCGTCGTCGAGAAGGAGGGAGTAGCGAGCCATGGGCGGCGCCATGTCAGCGACCTTCGCGCTCACGAGGCGCGAGACGAAGGCGTCGGCGCCGGGGCCCGAGACCTCGAACTGTCCCATGTGGTCGATATCGAAAAGCCCGACGGAGCGGCGCGTTATGGCATGTTCCTCGATCGCGCCGGTGGAATAGGAAATGGGCATATCGTAGCCGGCGAAGGGCGCCATTTTCGCGCCATGGGCGACATGCCAGTCATGAAGCGCTGTGGTGTGCGTAGAAGCCTCCTAATCGTTGAAACGGTGTTTTGAGTATAGCACCGCTCGCCGATATCCGCAATGAAGAGGAGGAAGGAAGGTTAGAAGCTGTTGCGCGAGAGCGGCTTGCCTATGTAGACGCCCTCCCCTCCCAGGTAGTCCTTCTGTTTTCCCTCGACGAGGAATTGAACATCCTGAATGGAGGTAAAGGCCGTGGCCGTATAGACGATCTGGCGCAGCTGGGCGGAATAGCCCTCGACGGCGTAGCGGTTGTACATGAATGCCTCGCTCACGTTGATCGTGGCGGTGCTGCCCCTGACCGTCGCCCCGAGGAGCTTGGTGCCGCGGGGGATGAGCGACACGAGCCCGCTGCGTATCTCGGCCTCGCTGGGGCCGGCGAAGAGCGCGTTCAGCGCGTCAGTGAGCGGGACGTCGCTCGCAGGGACGGCGCGTTTGACCTCCTGGCGGGAGATGGTGCCGTCCTCCTCGATCTTCACGAAGAAGAGGGCCGCCATCCTCGACGCGGCAGGAGCCGCGGTCGAAGCGGGCCTTTGCGCGGCTGGCGCCGTCTCGGGCAGGCTCGTCGCGGGAATGCTCGCCCCTGGCGATGGAATCGCCTGCGATGTCGTGGAGGGCGCCGCGGGAGCAGGCGGCTCGGCGGAGGGCGTTTTCGGACGCGCGCCGGAAGGGGTCGGCGCCGCGGGCTGGACCGAAGGCGATGGCGCCGCGGGCGTCGGCTTATTCTGCGGCGCCGGAGCCGGCGCGGAGGTCGTCGTCGTCACCCGCTGCTTCACCAGATCGATGAACCGCGTCTCCTCGAGGGCGGTCTTGATCTCCGGCAGCTTTATAGCGAAGACGACCAAAAGAACGATGAAACCCACGAGGAGTATGAGACAGCCCATGTGCGAGCCTGAGTTTTTTTTCTTGTTTCGTCGCGTTGCCATTGGGTAAAATACTAGTCGCGCGCAGGCGGCTGGTCAAGAAGGAGCGCCGAGGGATTCCAGGAAACGCATCGTGCCGCCGCCCGACCCGACTTCGTAGAAGCGAATCCCGGCGCGGCCCGCTCCCGGACGGTTGTCGATCCACGCGATCTGGGCGCGGCCGGGATTGTGGATTTGAACGAGCCGTCCGCCCGCGCGGAGGGCGAAGGTTCCCGGCACGGGGCGGTGCCCGGTGAGCCAGAGGCCGCCGGCGGCCCGCTCGCCCAAGAGCGCGTCCAGGCTCTCGGCCACTGAGCCCTCCATGGCCTGGTCGTTCGCCGTCCAGATCAGGGCTCTCACGAGGGCCTGCCGCGAGCGGTAATCGAGAAGGCCAGTAATGTCGATCGGAAAGGCGGGTTCGGCGTGGCTCGCGCAGAAAGCCCGACCCGCCGCGACGAGGGGCAGGAGGAGTTCGTGGCGCCGCACCGCGGCCATCACAGCCTCGCCGTAGCGCAGCCTGGCCCACTCGGCGCCCATGGCTCCCTCGAGAGCGTATTTGCGGAAGCTCGAGTCGCCGTCCCGGCCAGAGTTCGTCAGGTTGTCGTGGTTGCCCTTGAGGCAGTGGAAGGCGGCTCCGAGGCGGGCCTTGAGCAGCATGACCAGGCAGAGCGAGGCGATCGAGAGGCCCATTTCCTCGTCCATGGCCGGGCCAAGGAGGGCCGGGAGGCCGCCCGAGTCGAGGTCCTCCATCGCCCGGGTCCAGCGAGCCTGGGCGGCAGGGCCTTCGGCGTTCAGCACGTCGCCGAGGCAGAGGATGGCGAGGCGGCCTTCGAGGGCCATGGCGGCGAGCGTCGTTTTGACTGGAACGGGGCCGGCGGCCCTTCCTTCGGGCATTCCCGCGGGGCCGGATCCGCGCGGAGCTTCAACAGCCGGCGGCTCCGAGGCGAGCAAGTCGGCGAGGAAGGCCGCGCGCGCGTGCAGGTCCGGCACGATCGCCACGAAGGGGGCGCCCAGCGCCACGAGGCCTCCCGGCTCGCCCGAAGCCGCGCGCGGCCTGACGGCGGGGTCCTCGGCGCGCATGGCGGCGATCGAGACTTCCGCGAGTTCGGCGAGGCGCGCCGGCGGCGGATAGGTTCCGCGGGAGGCAAGCTCCCCCGCGAGCGCGATCAGCTCGGCGGCCCGGGCATCGGCAACCATCGCCCCTCCTCAAAGCCTAGGCTTCGGCGCCGTCCTCGACGCTCGCGATCCACTCCCTGGCCAGGTCGTCGTCCGGGTCGATCTCGAGCGCGGTCTTGAAGAACCCGAGCGCCTCGCCCTTCTTGCCCATGCGGTTGGCGAGGACTCCCAGGTTCACGATGATCTTGACGTTTTCAGGCTCGATCCGCAGGGCGCGCTCGAGGCTCGCCCGCGCTCCATCCATGTCGCCCCGCTCCATCAGGCAGATCGCCATCTCGTTGAAGGTGTCGGTCTCCGTCGAGCCCAGCTCCGCCGCCTTGGCGAAGGCCTTTTCGCCCGCCTCCCATTCCCCGAGCCTGCGGTGCGCCCAGCCGACCAGGAACCAGCCGTTCCAGACATTCGGATAGCGCTCGACGAATTCCTTGGCCTTCTCGAGCCCCTTCTCCTCCTCACCCATCTGGATGAAGTCGTAGGCTTCCTTGAAGGTCGTATCCAGGTAGCCCAGGTCCTGCAGCTTCTTGAGGATATCCTTGGCGCGGGCTTTCTTCTCCTCGTCATCGCTCAGGCCGATGAAGCTCGTGAAAAGCGAGACCGCGCGGTCGAAGGACCGCTTCCGGACGAAGAAGAAGGCGGCGTGGTAGTAGGCGGGGGCGAAGGGCGGCTCCATGGACAGGAGCGTCTTGTAACACTCGTAGGCCAGATCGTCCTCTTCCTCGGCCTTCTGCTCCTCCGATTCCTCGCGCAGGAGCTTGGCGTGCTCCTCCCTCAGGAGGGCCAGGTCGAGAAAGGGCTCCGGCGCCTCGGGGTAGAGGCCGCCCAGGGCCAGGAAAATCTCCTCGGCGACGTCCCATTCGCGCGCCTGGGCCTTGGCCACGCCGGCGTCGGAGAGTTCGGCCAGGAGGCCGGGCCGCATCGCCACGACGAGGTCGCGGTAGACGCCCGCGAGCTTGTGGTCGGGCTGCCAGGCGAGCACCCTGAGGATGCCGGCGAGGATGCTCTCGACGCTCACCATCGAGGCGTCGAAGCGCGCGATCTGCCCCGGCGTCTGCACGGGGATCGTCGTTCCGGCCTCGACGCCGGCTATGCCCATCGCTTTCAGCGCGGCTTCCGGCAGCTGCACGAAGACCACCGAGGCGAGCGCGCGCTCGGCGCGCGCCCTCGCGGATTCGGCGCGGTCGGCCGCAGCCTGGACCGCCCCCTGCGCCTTCTGGGCGGGGCCTCGGCCCTCGGGGCGCGCGGCCTCGCCCACAACGTTGTTCGATCGTGCGGGCGGCTTCAAGCCCGGTTCCCGACGCGTGGTTTCTTTCATTTACCATCCTTCCATGGAAATATCATGCCTCGCAGCGTGCGCTCGCCGACTAAGTCCTTCTCTTCCTCGAGCAGTTCGTCCCAGGGGACCTTCCTCCGGTTGGCGCCGGGATTGGCCTCGGCCCACTCGTACTTCTTCCAGCGGAGCTTCAGGGCCACCGTCGAGGCCAGGGCCATGCCGGCCGGCCCGGGCGCCATGAAGGCCGTGAGCGCCGAAAGCACGAAGGTAATAACGTTGTAGGCAAAAAGAAACAGGCTGAAGCCGAGATTGTCCATCAGGAGGATCAGGGATATCCGCGCGGTATCCTTGAAGCCTCCCCCGCGGCGCGCGGCGAGGGGCAGGTAGTACTGCGAGGCCAGGAGGGCCACCAGGCTGATCCAGAAGAGGAGGCTCGCCAGGAAAAGCCCCAGGAAACCTTTCTGCGACAGGTAGAAGGGAATGCCGACGGTGTAGGTGAACCAGAGCCCGAGGTTGATCGCCCCCATGACGAGGCCCGGTTTCCAGGATTTCGGGAAATAGGCGAAGGCGGCCTTGAAGCCCGGGGCGCGGTAGTCGGCGATGTCGTTGATGGAGAAGGCCGTGAGCGACTGCCACTGCGAGAGGGCGAGGATGCCGACTACCATGCAGGCGATCGTGAGGGCGTCGCCTGCGCCGACCGAGAGCGGCAGGACGATGAAGACCGCCGCCAGGATCAGATAGGCGATGTTGAAGGCCGCCAGGGCGAAGAGATTATCCCAGCCGTCGAAGAAGGCTTTCTTGAAGAAAAAACCGATCATGACAAAGTTAATACTACATGCTTGACCTTTGAGCAAGTACGCATGTACTGTAGAACCGGACACGTCACCGGGCCCCGGCGCGACGATCCGCCCGCCGGCTTTCCTGAGCTCCGGTCGGGTTATTATACCAATCGTGAAAGGGGTACCGCAGTGAAAGACCAGTACCACTTCCCGCTCGAAAACTTCATCACGAAAGAGCGTTTCGACCGCATCAAGGCCTTCGCCAAGGACAAGGAAACTCCCTGCCTCATCATCGACCTCGACATCATAAGGAAGAACTACGAGGACCTGCGGAAGAACCTGCCCTTCGCCAAGATTTTCTACGCGGTGAAGGCCAACCCCGACGACGCCGTCGTCTCCCTCCTGCGCGACTTGGGCTCGAACTTCGACGTCGCCACCCGCTACGAGCTCGACCAGCTCCTGAGGCTCGGCATCAGTCCCGACAGGATGAGCTTCGGCAACACCATCAAGAAAGAGAAGGACATCGCCTACTTCTACGAGAAGGGCGTGCGCCTCTACGTCACCGACTCGATCACCGACCTCGACAAGCTGTCGCGGGCCGCCCCCGGCTCGAAGGTCTTCTTCAGGCTCCTGACCGAGGGTCTGGGCGCGGACTGGCCCCTCTCCAAGAAGTTCGGCTCCCACCCCGACCTGGCGCGCCAGCTCATAAAGACGGCGGTGCGCTTCGGTCTCGAGCCCTACGGCATCTCATTCCACCCGGGCAGCCAGCAGCGCGACGTCGGCCAGTGGTCCACCGCCCTCACCACCGTCTCCCAGCTCTTCACCTGGGCGCGCGACGACCTCAAGGTCAACCTCAAGATGATCAACATGGGAGGCGGCTTCCCCGCCAACTACATCGAGCCGACCGACAGCCTGGCCCAGTACGCCGACGACATCAAGCGCTTCCTGGACAACGGATTCAAGAACGATTGGCCCGAGGAGATCATCATCGAGCCGGGCCGCTCCATGGCGGGCGATTCGGGCGTCATCGTGTCCGAGATCATCAACATAGCCAAAAAATCGGTGCACGAGCGCTATCCCTGGGTCTTCCTGGATGTCGGCAAGTTCGGCGGCCTGATCGAGACCCTGGACGAGGCGATCAAGTATCCCATCTACTTCGAGGGCGAGGGCCCCGCGGTGGACGTGATCCTGGCCGGGCCCACATGCGACTCCATGGACATCCTCTACGAGAAGACCACCTACATGATGCCCGAGTCGGCGCGCATCGGCGACAGAGTCTACATCCTGACGACGGGCGCCTACACGCAGAGTTACTCGTCCATCTATTTCAACGGATTCCCGCCGCTCAAGTCCTACATCCTGAAGTGAGCGCGTCCCGTCTCGGCAGGGCCGTCGTCGCCACGCTCGGCGCGCTGACGGTGGCGGCCGTCGCCTATCTGGCGGTGGCGGCAGCCTCGCCGGGGCCCAAAAACACCCTGCTCCAAGCGGCCGAGAGGCCCTCCCCGCCCCCGGCGGCCGCGGCTCCTCCCCCGCCGAAGGCCGCGCGGCCCGCCGGCGGCTCTCCCGCGCCCGCGGGCCAGCCGCCTGGACCGGGCGGCCCCACCCTCCGCGTCGCCACCTGGAACGTGCGCGACTGCGCGGCTTGGGACGCGGCGAGCGGCGAGAGGATCGCCCTCCACGACTATGTCGCCGGTTCGATAAAGGCCGCCGCGGCCGACGTCATCGTGCTCGAGGAAATCCAGGCGGACGGCTCCAAGGGCGGCGACATCGCCCTGCTCTCGGTCGCCCTCGCGCGCGCCGGCTGGGCCATGCCCTACGTGGCGGTGGTGGACGCTAAGGGAGAGGACGATCTCGCCGTATTCTCCCGCTACAAGATCGATCGCGACGGCCCGGTCCTCGAACCGGGCGCGGCCGGCGCCTGGCCTCGGCCGGGCATCTTCGCCTCGGTCGAGGCGGAGGGCGGAAAGCTCGATCTGTACGGGTTTCACTTCAAGGCGATGGGCGACGCGAAGTCGGCATCGGCGAGGAGAGCGCAGGCGGAAGCTTTGGGCGACTACCTGCGCGCCACCTACGGCGCCGGGCTGCCGAAAGCGGCCATCGTCGTGGCGGGCGACTTCAACATCGCCGCCGATTCCGACCTCGGCGAAAAAAACTCTACGCTCAGCGCCCTCCGCCTGACCGGGGACGGGGACCCTGCCAACGACTTCACGGCGCTCAACGACCGATTCAGGCGGAACGAGCCCACCTTCGTCGACAGCCGCTACTCGAGCGTGCTCGACCACATCCTCGTGTCGCCCGCCCTGGCGGCGGGCCTGGGCCCGGGCTC
>JAJTBU010000326.1 GCA_021286735.1 bacterium | reverse complement strand
CGCCGTTAGCAGACGTTCAAGGAGGAAGCCATGGGCATTTTGTCGCTGTCAGGCATCACGAAGGTCTACAGGAAGGGCGAGATCGAAGTGCGCGCCCTGGGTGGCGTGGATCTCGAGATAGAAAAGGAAGAATTCTGCGCCATCGTCGGCCCTTCCGGATCGGGCAAGACGACCCTGCTCAACATAATCGGCTGCCTGGACACCCCGACAGCCGGGACGATGCGCTACCGGGACAAGGAGCTGCGCGCCTTCGGAGAGAAGGAGCTTTCGACGTACCGCAAGGAGCACGTCTCCTTCATTTTCCAGTCCTACAACCTCATTCCCGTGCTGACGGTGGCCGAGAACGTGGAGATTCCCCTGAGCATAGCGGGAGGGCTCTCGAAGCCGGCGATGAGGAAAAAAGCCCTCGAGATGCTCGACGCGGTGGGCCTGGCCGACAAGGCGAACCGCTTCCCGCGCGAACTCTCCGGCGGCCAGGAGCAGCGCGTCGCTATCGCCAGGGCCCTGGTCAAGGATCCGGTGGTGGTGCTCGCCGACGAACCCACGGCGAACCTCGACTCGCGCACGGCCGAGGAGGTCGTCACGCTGATGAAGGCCATGAACAAGCGTCTCCGCACCACCTTCATCTTCTCGACCCACGACCGGATGATCATGGACGAGGCGGCGCGGGTGGTCCAGCTCCACGACGGCATGATCGCGAAGGACGAGAGGAGGACGCCATGACGGGCATACTGGCGTCCATCGCTTTCAGGAATGTCCTGAGGCACGGCAAGCGGACCCTCATCACGGCCCTGGTCCTGACGGTGGGACTCGGCATGTTCATCTTTTTCGACGCCCTCCTCGCGGGCATGGACCGGATGACCATCGATTCTATGACCGACTACACCGAGGCCTCGCTCAAAGTGATGACGCCCGGCTATCGCAGGGAAATGCGGACCACGCCCCTGGACTTCGGCATCGAGGATCCCGAGGACGCGATGGAGCGGATCGCCCGCGCGGTCCCCGAAGCGGTGGCCACCGCGCCGCGCACGGCCTTCATCGGCTACGCCTCCAACAGGACCGACAGCCTGCCGGTGCTCGGCACGGCGGTCGACCCGAAGCGCGACGCCGCCGTTTTCAAGCTCGCGGAGCGCGTGACGCAGGGGCGGTGGCTCTCGCCCGGAGAGGCCGGGAACGAGATCGTCCTGGGCAAGGCTCTGGCGGCGGACCTGGGGCTGGGCGTGGGCGACTGGCTCGTGCTTTCGGCCCGGGCCGCCGACGACACGCTCAACGCCGACGAATTCAAGATAACGGGAATCCTGGACGTGCCCGCCCAGGAAGTGTCGCAGAGCGGCGCCTACCTCGCCTACGGGGCGGCGAAAGCCCTCCTGGGGGAGAAGCTCCCCGTCACGTCGATCGCCGTGGCCCTGCCCAAGCGGGCCACCCTGGACGCCGAGCTGGCCGAGTCGGAGAAAGCCGCCGCGGCCGTAAAGCAGGCCGTTCCCGGGCTGGAGGCGATCCCCATCGCCGAGGCCTCCAAGGATTACATGGCCATGCGGACCATGAAGGCCAAGTACTCCAGCATGATCATAGTCGTGGTGCTCCTCATCGCGGGCGTCGTGAACACCGTGCTGATGAGCGTTTTCGCGAGGATCAAGGAGATCGGCGTGCTGCGCGCCTACGGGATGAATCCAAGGCAGATCAGGCGACTCTTCTCCCTGGAGGGAATGATGATCGGCGCGATCGGCAGCCTGGGAGGCGTGGCCTTCGGCGGTCTCCTCGTGTGGTGGTCGATACGCTGGGGCATTCCCTTGGACAAGATGTTCAGCGGGCTCGACATGGGCTCGATCCCCATAGGCGGGGTGATGCGCGGGGAATGGCACCCCGCAACCATGGCGGCGGGCTTCGTCTTCGGCGTGATCGCCTCCTGGGTTTCGGCCAGGATACCGGCCAAGCGGGCGGGCAGGCTCGAGATCACCGACGCCCTGCGCTTTGTGTGAAGGAGGCCAGCGATGAGCATACTGCCTTTTGCGGCGCGAAATCTTCTGCGGAACAAGCGGCGCAGCGCCCTGGCCGCGACATCGGTCTTCCTCTCCATCCTTCTCGTCATAGTCCTGCAGGGCTTCATCAACGGGTTCATGGACTCGATGGTCAGGAACTACATCAAGAACGAGACGGGCCACGTCAACATCGCCACCGAGGGCTACCGGGACCGCGCCCGGTTCATGCCCGTCGACGAGTACATCGAGGATTCGCCGGCCCTGGCCGGGGCGATCAGAAAGGCCCTCGCGGTCAAGGATCCCAAGGCGATCGTCGCCGAGCGGATACGTTTCGGCGTCCTCCTCTCCTCGGAGCGGGGCACGTCAGAGGCCCTGGCCATCGCCGGCGACCCCGCCGTGGAGCGGGGGCTCCTGATGCTCGACACGAGGATCCTGCCGGGCGGCGCCTACCTGGGCGCCGCGGGCGAGGCCATCGTGGGCGAAGCCCTGGCCAAAGACCTCGGGCTCGGGGTCGGCGACAGCCTGCGGGTGGTGACGCAGAAGGCCGACGGCGGGCTCGGGTTCAGGAAAGTCAGGATTTCCGGCCTTTTCCGCACGGGCGTCAACTCCCTGGACGGCTCGGTCTTCCAGATGAGCCTGGAGGACGCGCGCGCGCTTCTGGGAATGGAGGGCGGGGCGCAGCAGATCGCCGTGATGCTGTCGGGGTCCCGGGATGTGGCGGGAGCGGCGGCCATCGCGCGCGCCGCTGCCGCCGAGCGCAGCGAGGCGAAGGCGCAGGGCCGGAATTC
>JAJTBU010000325.1 GCA_021286735.1 bacterium | reverse complement strand
CCCGCGGTTTCGGCCCCATGCGGGCAGTGCGCTATGGCCTGGACGACGCCGACGCCTACATCGCGAAAGGCAGCCTGGACATGGTCAGGTGCGCGCAGATCGAGAGCTTCGTGGCGGTGGAAAATCTCGAAGAGATGGCGAAGAATCCCTGGGTCGACTGCTTCATCTTCGGGCCCTGCGACCTCTCGGGTTCAATCGGCGAGCTGAACAAGGTTTTCGAGCCCCACACCTGCGCCCTGATCGACCGGGCGGTGGCGATCCTGCGCGCGGCGGGCAAGTCGGTGGGCGTCTCCACCGGCAGCGACGATCCCAAAGTTCTCCGCTACTGGCATGAAAAAGGCATCAACCTGATCAGCGCGGGCACGGACTATCTGCACATCCTGTCCGGCGCGCGCAAGGTCAGGGAAAACCTGCGGCAGATCCAGGGCTCTAAGCCCTGAGAACGATAGAGGAGGCAATCAGTATGAAGAAATTGCTCGTATGCGCGATGGTCGCCATGCTCTGGGCGGCCCCGCTTTTCGCCGCCGGCAACCAGCCGACGAAACTCGTCTTCTCCACCCAGGCATCGGCCGACGTCAACTACGTCAAGGCGATGTACATGCTCAAGGAGAAGGTCGAGGCGGCCTCGAAGGGCACCCTCATCCTCGAGATCCACGACAACGGCAGCCTGATGACCCAGGAAGGCGAAGTCGACGCCTTGGCGCGCGGAACCCTGGACATGATGTTCAGTTCGCCCTTCCTCATCTCGAACCAGATGCCCTACCTGAACATGTTCACCGCGGCCTATATCTTCAAGGATCAGAAACACATGCGCGCCGTGATGGACGGCCCGATCGGCCAGAAAGTCGCCGAGGACGTCGCCAAGAAGCTCAACGTCCGCTGGCTCACCGCTCTCTACTGCGGCGCCAGGAACCTGAACCTCAGGAACATCGGACGCGAAGTGAAGACCCCCGCCGACCTGGCGGGCGTCAACCTCCGCATGCCCAACTCCGCCGCCTGGCTCTTCATGGGCCGCGCCCTCGGCGCCAACCCGACCCCGATGGCCTTCGCCGAGGTCTACCAGGGCCTGCAGACCGGCGCCATCGACGGACAGGACAACCCCCTGCCCACCACCAGAGCCCAGAAGTGGTACGAAGTGACGAGTTCCATCGTCCTCACCGGCCACGTGATCGAACCCATGTGCGTGGGGATCAACGAGAAGAAGTGGCAGTCGCTCTCCGAGGAGCAGCGCCAGATCATGCGCAAGGCGATCAAGGAGATCACGGCCTGGAACGACGCGGCCAACCTCGAGAGCGAGAAGAACGACGTCGAGTTCTTCCGCTCCAAGGGCCTCAAGATCATCACCCCCGACCTCAAGGCCTTCATGGCCGCGACAGAAAAAGCTTACCTCAGCAACAAGCAGATGACAAAAGACTGGGACCTCGATCTCTACCAGAAAATCAAGACCCTGGATTATTGAGCGTTTCAGCGGCGGGGAGCCGGATTTCCGGCTCCCATTCCGCGCAAGGAGTTTCTCCACGATGACGAAACCTAAGAAAGCCTTGAAAGTCTTTCTCGACATCATCGAGATCTATCTGCCGATGACGACCTTCGCGGCCCTGTTCGTCGCCTTCATCCTGCAGATCGCATCGCGCTATATCTTCCGGCACCCCCTCGTGTGGCCCTACGAGCTCTCGCAGTTCGGCTATCTCTGGACCATAACGCTCGGCGCCTGCTACGCCTCCCGCGACGACAGCCACATCGTCTTCTCAATCGCCCACGAGGCTGCGTCGCCCAACGTTAAGAAAATCTACGACATCATCAACTATTCGCTGACGATCCTGTTCTTCTGCCTGCCCATCCCCGCGACCGTCAGGTTCTACCAGTTCTACATGACGCGCTACAGCGCGGTGTTCAATTTCCCGCTGGGCATCATCTACTTCGGATTCGTGCCTTTCGTGATCATCACGATCTGCCGCAGCGCGCTCAGGCTCGCGAAATGCCTTTCGCCCAGCAAGACCGAAGGCAAAGACAAGGAGGCCAGAGCGTGAGCTACCAGATGATCATCGCCCTGGCGATCCTCGTCGTCGCCTTTGTCGTGAAAATGCCCATAGGCATCGGCATGCTCATCAGCGCCACGTCCTACCTCCTCGCCAAGGGCATGGATATGAGCATCGTCGTTGAAATATTCTCCGCCAAGATGTTCAACAACTTCATCCTGATCGCCGTGCCGCTCTTCATCTTCGCCGCCAACCTGATGAACTCGTCAAAAATCACCGACAAGATATTCGGCTTCGCGGACGCCTTCGTCGGAAGATGGCGGGGCGGGCTGGGGCACGTCAACGTGGTCGCATCCCTGATTTTCAGCGGCATGAGCGGCTCGGCCGTGGCGGACGCCTCCGGCCTGGGCATCATGGAGATCGACGCCATGCGCAAGGCGGGCTACGACGATGGCTTCAGCGCGGCGATCACCGCGGCTTCCGCCGTCATCGGGCCTATCTTTCCGCCCTCGATCCCCCTCGTGATCTACGGCGTCATCGCGGGCGCCTCCATCGGCAACCTCTTCCTGGCGGGCATGGTGCCCGGCATCCTTCTGGCGATCGCCCTCTGCATCTATGTGGCGTACATCGCGAAGCGCGGGAATTACCCGCGGGGCATGCGCTATTCCTGGGGCAAATTTTTCGGCATGGTGTTCAGCGCCTTTCCGGCCCTCCTCACCCCGGTTATCCTCCTCGTGGGAATCTACACCGGCGTGATGACCGCCACCGAGGCCGCCGCCGTGGCCGGATTCTACGC
>JAJTBU010000011.1 GCA_021286735.1 bacterium | reverse complement strand
CATAAGACGCTCCTGAAAAAAATCTCTTAAAAGCGCCTTATCTTCTCGCTATCGAAAAAAAAGGTCAAGTAGGGAACGTTATTGTATAGTAGATAACCATGAAAATCGTATCATTTTTCAGTTTTTCGACAGCGGCCGCAAAATTGCGGTCAAAATGCAGCACGTTCTAGGTATTATGCCTCATTTCAAAAAACTCAGGCTTCGCGCGAAGGATCAGCGGCTTCAGCCGACGCCGTCTCGGCGGTCGCCGCGGGGCCGGAGGCGGGAGCCGCGGCCTCCTCGGTCGGGCCCGAGCCGTCGGCGTAGCCGGCCTCGCCGAGTTCGTCGCCGGCGAGGGACTCGCCCGCGAGTTCCGGAGCCGCGGGCGCGGCGGCGGCGCCAGCAGCCTCCGCCTTCGGGGCTTCGCCTTCTCCGGCGGAGCCCGCCCCGCCCTTCTCAGCCTCGCCCTTCCCGGCCTCTGTCTCGGCCGCCGCCACCTCGATGCTCTTGACGAACTGGTCCTTCACCTCGGTGATTTCCTTGTAGGCCCGCTTCGCCTGCGCGTAAAGCTTGCCGAGCCTGCGGAAGAGGGCCGGCAGGTCCTTGGGCCGCACGAAGACGATGACGATGCAGACGATGACCGCGAATTCCGACAACCCTATCCCGAACATCAGCCCTCCCCCCACTTGAACAGCTTGGCGACCAGCAGCGCCGCGAAATAGAGGACGACCAGGGGCAGGGCGATGGAGAGCTGGCTGACCGGGTCGACCGAGGGCGTGATCACCGCCGCGAGCGTCACGATGCCGACGATGACGAATCGGCTCGCCTTGAGCACGGCCTTGCGGTTGAGGACGTTCAGCGCGAGGAGTATCTCCAGCACCAGGGGCGCCTGGAAGGTGATGATCGACCAGAGCAGGAAGGAGAGCACGTAGGTGAGGCCCTGCTGGAAATTGAGGAGGACGCCCACCCCGTTCGGCACGAAGGCGGAATTCGTCAGGAAGCGTATGGAGAAGGGAATGATCCTGAAATAGGCGAGGTACCCCCCGAGGACGGCCAGGACGAAGCTCGCCGCCAGCCCCGCGAGGATGACCTTGCGGTATTTCGCGTCGATGCCGGGGAAGACGAAGCGGATGATGTTGAAGAGGTGGACCGGCAGCGAGGCGATGAGCCCGACGATGGCGGCCGTCTTCAGCTGCACCAGGAAGCCCTCGGCGATCGAGTTGGCGAAGAGCGTGGCGCCCATGCCGTTCTGGATGGACTCGAACTGGGCGGTGAAGAGGCTGATGATCTGGTGGTAGAAGACCAGGGCGACGATCGTGCAGGCCAGGAAGGCGAGGAGGGAACCGATGAAGCGCTTCCGCAGCTCGTCGATGTGGTCGAGTATGGTCATCTCCCTGTCGGGATTAGGCTTGCTCCTGGGCATCGAGGCTCGCCGGGCGGGCTATTTCTTGCTTTCGTCGGAGGCGGAGTCGGATTTCTTCTCGTCCTTGCCGTCGAAGCCTTCCTTCGTGCCCTTCTCGAATTCCTTCTTGGCCTGGCCTAGGGAGCGCGCGAACTTGGGGATGGCGCTCGCCCCGAACAGGACGAGGATGACGAGGGCGATGAGAAGCAGCTCATTGGTTCCGATCATGGGGATACCTCCGGAATTCGTTGATCGCGGGCGGCTGTAGTGTAGTATATCGGCGGCGTTCCGGCAAGAAGACGCTGCGCGAAGTCGACTTCGCCTTGACAGGGCGGGCGGTCGGTCCCACACTTGGGCCTCGACGGCGCCCGGCGCCGCAGGAGGATCGCATGGCCGAGAAGAAACAGAGCAGCAGATGGCTCATGGCCATCATGGCCACCCTTCTCATGGTCTGCCTCGGGACCGTATACGCCTGGAGCTACTTCCTGGGCCCCATCATGAGAGCCTACGGCTGGAACAACGCCCAGGTCTCCCTTGCCTTCTCCTTCGCCATCTTCTTCTTGGGCGTGGCCGCTGCCTTCGGCGGAGTCTGGCTACCCAAGATCGGCCCCAGGAAGATGGCCGCCGCGGGAAGCGTCCTCTTCGGCCTGGGCTACGCCCTGGCCGGCTTGGCCCTCTCCGTCAAGTCCCTGCCCCTCCTCTACCTGGGCTACGGCCTGGTGGGCGGCACGGGGATCGGTCTGAGCTATATGACGCCTGTGGCTACGATAGCCAAGTGGTTCCCCGACAAAAAGGGTCTGGCCACGGGCATGGTGATCATGGGCTTCGGTTTCGGGGCCTTGGCCATGAGCAAGATCCTGGCCCCCAGCCTCTTATCCTGGACCGGGGGCGACCTGGTGAGCGTTTTCCTCTGGCTGGCCCTGCTCTTCTTCGTCGTCACCTTTGGTTCCTCCCTCTGCCTGGACAACCCTCCCGCGGACTGGGCCCCGGGAGGCGCCGCCAAGAAAGCCGAAGCCAAAAAGGCCGCTCCGCCGCCTCTGTCCCCAGCCGAAGCCTTCAAGCTGGCCAAGGCCGACATCTTCTCCGCCCGCTTTTTCTTCCTCTGGATAATGTTCTTCTGCAACATCACGGCGGGCATCGCGGTGGTCGGCTTCCAGTCCCCCCTCCTACAGGACCTCTGGAGGAAGGCCGACCCCAGCCTCTCCGCCGAGGTCCTCGCCGGTTTCGGAGCCACCCTCATCGCCGTCACCTCCCTCTTCAACGGCTTGGGGCGCTTCGTCTGGGGGGCGGTCTCGGACCGGGCGGGGAGAATGCGCACATTCAGGCTCATCCTGGGATCCGAGCTTTTGGTCTTCCTGGCCCTGGTCTTGAGCGGCGACCCTTGGGTCTTCGCCGTCCTCACCTGCTGGATCCTGCTTTGCTACGGCGGCGGCTTCGGCACCATGCCCGCCACGGTCTTGGAACTCTTCGGCCAGGCAAAGATGACGGTGGTCTACGGCGCCATCCTCACGGCCTGGGCGGCGGGCGGCGTGGTGGGGCCGCAGATCACGGCCTTCCTCAAAGACAAGATGCCCGACCGCGCCTCCAGCCTCTCCTTCGTGGTGGGGGCCTGCTTCGTGGCAGTCGGTTTCATCGCTTCGCTCTTCGTGAAGACGAAGACGGAATTCGCACGGCTGTAGTGTAGGCGGGAAGACGCTTTGGCATCTTTACCACATCGGCTCGGTATGCCAATATACCAGCGTGCCGCCAAGGGAGAAAAATGTGCTGAATGACGAGATCCTGCCGCTTGAAAAAGTGGTCGCCAACGATAGTTCCGCGCTTTACAATCAGATATTCGCCAGAATAAGGGATTTGCTCAGGACCGGGAAGCTCAAGGAAGGAGATCCCCTGCCTTCCGAACGCGAACTCGCCCAGATGTTCGACGTCAGCCGCGTGCCGGTGCGGGAAGCGCTCAAGGTGCTCGAGTTCGTGGGCATCGTGCAGCATGTGCGCGGGAAGGGCGTGTTCATACGCAAAGTGACGGCGAACAACATCATCGAGACGATCGATTTCGTGATGATGAATCCCGCTTACACGATCCAGGAACTGTTCGAGGTGCGCATGGGCATCGAGACCCAGGCCGCCTACCTGGCCGCGGAGAAGCATACGGATGAGGATCTCGCCGCCCTGGAGTCCGCCCTCGACCAGGCGAGCAGCGAGCCGGTCGCGCTCGATCCGCCTATCGACTTCCACTCGGCCATCATCGTCGCGTCGCACAACAGCGCCCTCATCGAAATCAATAAGTTCCTGGCGGATTGGCTGCGCTTTCTGCGGGCAAAATACATGTACGCCTCGGTCGGAAGCGAACAGGGCAAAATCGAGCACAGGGAGATTTTCAACTACATAAAATCGGGCGACAGCGAAGCGGCGATGGCCAGCATGCAGGCGCACCTGCTGCGCGCCAGGAACCTGATCGCCATCGCCGCCGAGAACGGGAGCCCCGAGGCTTAAGCCCTCGCGGTTTCGAGCACCGTTCGATATACGAGGGACAACCTCTCCTCGGGCGTCGCCGGATCGATCACGCAGCCGGGGCCAAGGATGACCCCCCGACCGCCTCCGCGAGCCGCCACCTCGCGGACTTCCTCGCTCACCGCCTGCTCCGTCTTGCCGATCCAGTTCTTGCCCCAGCTCATGCCGCCGATAAAAGCTTTGTCGCTGAAGGTCCGGGCCTCGTCCATCGAAGGGCCGTCGTCCCTGTCGTGCCAGCTCAGGGCCTGGACGGGATAGTCCTGCGCCTCGCGCAGCCGGGGATGCGCGCCATGGACGTGGAGGACGTTGAACCACGTCGTTCTCGCGATGGCCTCGAGGATTTGAAGATCGTACTTCTTTACGAAGGCCTCGTGCGTCGGCGCGTCCAATATGTCGGAGGTGGACATCTGCGTCGCGAAGAAGAAGCCGTCGGCGCCCAGGTCGATGGAAGCCTTCGCGAACTGCAGCGTCGTGGCGGTGATGTTCTCCAGGGCGCGCCGCACCCTGCAGGGGTCTTCCGCGATGTGCCGCGCCAGTATTTCGCGGCTGCAGAGCTTCGCGGCCGTCGTCATCGGGCTGAACAGGGTCTGCAGAAAGGGAACCCTCTCATCCATCATGGAGAACAGTATCCTCTGCGCCTCAAGCACTATCGCGTATTCTCCCTCCGTGCCGGGGAGGAAGCGCACTTTGTCCCAGTCCTCCACCTTCCTGATCAAAGGCTCGTGGATGACAGGCGGGGAATGGTAGCCGGGCGCGACATCGAGGTCGATTCCGTAATCCGCCGTGGAGAAGAGGCCATAGGGCATGAACTTGATGAAATCCAAGTCATAGCGTTTTTGGTTCGAAAGACTCAACTCGGCCAAATGACGAGGATGCCTGTCGCGATTGGGGAAGTGCATCCACATGCTGTAGGGGAGTCGATCCGTCGCGCTCAAGGACAATGCCGCCTCGATGCGCTGCCTGTGAGTCATGGGCATTTTGAAAAATTCTCCTTCCGTGCCTCTATTCATTGACATCGAGCACGAATTGCGCGTAGAGGGCGGCGCCGTAGGGCAGCGCATCCTCCGCAAAGACAAAGTTACCGTTGTGGAATTGGGGCGCTTGGCCGCCGGGGCTCCGGATGCCGAGCCTCGCGAAGACCGCGTGGGGGACAAGCTCGCCGTACCGGGAAAAGTCTTCGGAACCCATGGCGGGGATCTCGATCTCCCTGACATCGCCGGGGCCGACGAGCTTCTCGGCGCTCTTCCGCACCCGGGAGGTCAGCTCCGGATCGTTGACGAGGGGGGGAACCCCGTAGTGGTAATCGAGGGCCGCCTCGCAGCCATAGGCGGCCGCTATCGACTCGGCCACGCGGCGGATGCGCCCTTCGATCGTGTCGCGCGTGGCGGGGTTCTGGCAGCGCACCGACCCGGAAAATTCCACCGTCTCCGGGATGATGTTCTTGGCTGTCCCGCCGTTGATCTGGCATACGGAAATGACGACGCTGTCGAGGGCGTCGATCTGCCTGGTCACGATGCTCTGCATCGCGACCACCGCGTTGGAGGCGGCCAGCACCGGATCGCAGGCCACGCGATGCGGATAGGCCCCGTGGCCGCTGGTCCCCTTCATCGCGACGGTGAAGAAGTCGGAGGAAGCCATGTACTGGCCGGCCCGCATCGCGATTTGGCCGACGTCGTAGGTCGCGTGACCGTGCATCCCCAGCAGGAACTCCACTTTGGGGTCTTCGAGGACACCCAGGCGGATCATCGTCGCGGAGCCATCCAGGTTTTCTTCGGCTGGTTGAAAAATAAGCTTTACGGTTCCCGAAAATGCGTCTCGCCTGGCAACGAGGAGCCGGGCCGCCCCCAGGAGCATCGCCGTATGGCAATCGTGCCCGCACGCGTGCATCACGCCGGGGACGATCGATCGATCGGGCAGGTCCGTCGTCTCCTGGATGGGGAGCGCGTCCATGTCCGCGCGCAAGGCGGACACATGCCCCGCGCCCTTCTTGTTCCCGCGGATGATACCCACCGCGCCGACCGGAGAACCCAGCGGCAGGACTTCCACGCCCAAGGCCGAGAGCTCGGAACGCACATACTCGGTGGTCTTGAACTCCCTCATGGCCAATTCCGGCTCGCGATGCAGCCGGCGCTTCGCCCCGACGATGTATTCCTTGATCTCGAGCGCGCTTTCAAGCATTTCTGATTTCATGGTCTCCGCCTATTCTCAAAGCGCGATCAGGCGCTTTGGGAAATGATTCAGCACTTCCTTGCCGCCATGCGCCAGCATCAGCAAGTTTTCGATCCGCACTCCGAATCTTCCTTTTAAGTAGACGCCCGGCTCGATGCTGAAGCAGTTCCCCTCGACGAGAGGGACTGCGTTCGCCTCCGAAATGTAGGGAGCCTCGTGGCCATCCATCCCGATGCCATGTCCCAGACGGTGGGTAAAGGCGTCGCCATAGCCCGCGTCGGCTATGATGCCCCTCGCCATCCCGTCCAGGTCGCGGGGGATGGATCCTATTTCGGCGCTCGCCTCGGCGGCGGACTGCGCTTCCAGCACGAGCTCGTAGACGGCGCGCTGTTCGTCGGTGGGCTTCCCCACGAAAAAAGTGCGCGTCATATCGTGGCTGTAGCCGTCGTACCAGCCGCCCGAATCGATCCTGACGATATCGTTCGTTTCCAGGACGCGGTTGTTGTCCCGCGGGTAGTGGGGCTTGGCGGTATTGACTCCCGTCGCCACCCCGGGGACCCGGGGATTCCCCCCGTGCGATTCATGGAAGTTTTCCACGAAGCGGATGATATCGGCCTCGGAAATCCCGGGCCTGATGTAGCGGCACGCCGCCTCCATCATCGCATCGTTCATGCGCGAGGCGAAACGCATCTTCTCCTGCTCGTCCCGGCTTTTGACGGAGCGCAGCGGCGCGAGGAGTTCGAGGCCGCTCACGCACCTCGCCTCCAGCCCGGCCATCGCTTCAAGCATGTCCCCCGCCTCGATGCCGCGCGAAAAAGCGATCGTCCTTTGCCCGCCGCCGAGGCCCAGCCTCTTCAGGCCCGCCTGAAACGCTTCTCTGAACCCATCGCGGTCGCTCCACTCCGCTATCGGCAAATCCTCGCCCAGCCCTTCCGCCTCGCCCCGGTACAGCGAAGGGCAAAGGAAAAACCCTCGGCCATCAGCGCACAGAAGTGCGCCCTTGAGCCGGGAGTCGGGCTTCATAGCCAGGCCGGTGATGTAGGCCAGGTCGGAGGAGGGCGCGAGGAACACGGCATCGATATTCTGCCGATCGAGGAGTTCCATGAGACGTGAATGCCGATCCCTGAATATCATGTCAAGCTCCTCCCCCCGCATCGTTTTTCGCCGCGCCCGGCCGAAGAAGGTTCCGCCCGCCCGCATCGGGTCGAGCGAAACCTTCTATATAATATGGCCTGAGTATTCCTTACTTCTTGGAAAGGTTCAAAAGGGAGTTGATCTGTCCATCGGCCAGGTTCTCCACGCCGACGAGATTGTTCTGCGCGCCGTAGAGTTCGTAGGGGATCGACAGCGGGACGATGGGGTTGAGCTCCATCAGCCGGTCCCAAACTTTCTGGAGGTGGGCCGTCCTCTCCTTGTCGTCGACGATGCGCGCCACCGTGTCGAGCTCGGTGTCGACCACGGAATCCTTGAGCAGGGCCCAGTTGTTCGTGCCGATGCTGCTGGAGTGGAAGAGCGAGGTCCAGTAATTGCCGGCGTCCCTGTTCGTCTGCATGCCCCACTGGCTGATGAAGAGATCCTGATCGGTTCCGCTCATCTTGGTGTTGAAGGAAGCGGACTCGAAAACCTGGATGTTCACCTTGATCCCGACCTGGTCCAGCATGGACTGGATGACGGTGGCGCCGTTGACGCGGTCCTGGAAATTGCCGGTCCAGAGGGAGAGCGTCAAGCCGTTGGGATACCCGGCCTGGGCCAGGAGCGCCTTCGCCTTGGCCTGGTCGAAAGGATAGGGCTTGGCGTTGGGGGCCGAGAATTCGCTCGCGGTGACGAGAGGGCCTTCCGGAACCGTGGCCTGCCCCTGGTAGACGACTTGGTTGTAGGCTTCCTTGTTGATCGCGTACTGGATGGCGAGGCGGACGCGGGGGTCGCTGAGCGGCTTCTTCTGGGTGTTCATGCCCAGGAAGAGCAGCCTGAGCCCCTGGCCCATGACGACATTGACCTTCGAGGAGGCGTTGAGCCTATCGTAGTCGCTCGTGGGCACGGCGTAGATCATGTCGACCTTCTTGGTCTCCAGCGCGATGACGCGGCTGCTGTCATCCGGCAGGACAAAGAAGGTGAGCGTCTTGAAGGCGGGCTTCTTGCCGTGATAATCCTCGAAAGCTGCCAGCTCGATGCTCTCGCCCTTCGTCCATTTCTTGAACATATAGGGTCCCGTGCCGACGGGGTTGCGGAAATATTCCGCTCCGGCGGCCTGCACCGCCTTCTTGCTGAAAATATTGGCGTAGGGGTGTTTCATGGACTGAAGGAAGCCTCCGACGGGTCCCTTGGTCTTCACGATGACCGTGTATTTGTCGATCACCTTGAAGCCCTCGGGGTCGATGTACTTTCCCCAGGACTTGGCGTGCACGGATTCGGTCGCCGCGCGCCGGAGGGAGAAGACGACATCGTCGGCGGTCAGCTCGTCGCCATTGTGGAACTTGACACCCTTCTTGAGAAAGAACTTGTAGGTCTCGGGATTGACGACTTCCCAACGCTCGGCGAGGATCGGGACGAGCTTTTTCGTCTTTCCGTCCATGGTGACGAGGGGCTCGTTGATCTGCATCGAAATGGTGAACGACATGGTGTCGGTCGCCTGATGGGGATCGAGGCTCTTGGCGTCCCCGGGAATCCCCACGCTCAGCGTCGTCTTGCTTTGGGCGAATCCCGTCGCGACGACGAGAAACAGGGCCAAGGTCGCCGCTAGAAGCATCAGCGTTTTCTTCATACCTCTACTCTCCTTTGCGCGTGCTATCTGAAAACCCCGCGTACCCTCCCTTCGCCGAAGGAAGGGGTACGGGATCCCAGTTCAGTGACAATCCCTCAGGGCGGCGGCGACCGGCTCTCGATCGCCGCGGGCCTCGTCGGTTTCCTTCATGCCGATCCGGCCAAGATGGCCGATGTTTCGCATCGTCGCCTCGAGATCTTCCTCGACGAGGCCTTCGCCGGCGCCGAAAGTATACCCGCTGGCGGTCAAATCGTGGGCCATTATCGCCGCGTCGACGGCGGAGGCGATCTTGGCGGCGCAGGACGGCTTGGCGCCGTCGCACACGATGCCGCTGACGTTGGCCAGCGTATTCTTTATCGTTTTCGCGATTTCGGCGTATCCGCCTCCGCAGAGGAACTCGATCCCGGCGCCGGCGCCGCATGCGGCCGTCACCGCGCCGCAGAACGCGGAAAGCTTGCCGATCATGGATTTTTGGTGGATGGCCACGAGATTCGCCAGCGCGAGCGCCCGGTAGAGCGTCTCTTCGTCGGCCCCGGCTTCTTTCGCGAATTCCATCACCGGCACGCTGACCGTGATGCCCTGATTCCCGCTTCCGGAATTGATCACCACGGGGAGAGGGCTGCCGCTCATCCGCGCGTCGCTTCCCGCGGCGGCCTTCGCCTTGGCCCGCGCCCGAAGCCCGGTTCCCTGGGAATCGAGCAGCATCCTGCCCACGGAGGCGCCGTAGCCTTTCCGCAAACCCTCCTCGGCGATGGCGGCATTCATGATTATCTGATCCGACAGTATCGGGCGCAGCTCCGCGAAGGGCACGGTCCTCGCGAACTCGAGGATGCCTTGGACGCTCATCGTCCCGTCGGGCTTGCCATCGATAGTCTTGCCATGAGCCGCTGGCGTCCCGCCCGCTTTTTCCCTCGGCTCGCCCGCCGGGGAAAGGAGTTGCCCGTTCAGCGCCTCGTAGACGATATTCGCGTGCGATCCGGAAATTCGCACCTCCGCGCTCTCCTCGCCGGCCCCGACCAGGGCGGCGACGAAAAGGTTCTCGACGCCGCGCGCCAGCCTTGCCCGGCACATCCGGCTCGCCAGGAGTTCCCTTATGCGCGGATAATCGCTTTCGCGCACCGACTCGAGCACCTGCAAGCCCATCGCGGGATTGCCGGCGACTATGCCGGCGATCGCCGCGGCTTCGATGCCTTTCAAGCCGCCCGTCCTCGGCACGGTGACGCCTTTCACGTTCTTGATGATATTGCCCGAACAGGTGATCTCGGCCCACTCCGGCTCCCGGCCGAGAATTTGGCGGGCTTTCGCGGCGGCCAGGGCGACGGCTATCGGCTCGGTGCAGCCGAGCGCCGGCACGAGCTCGCGACTGAGCACCGCCAGATATTCCTCTTTCGTCATCGGAAAACTCACTGCAAACTCCCCGCCAGCGCGATGCCGCCTTCACGGCCGGCCTCCACGCGGGCAATCATCGCCTTGGCTCGAAGAAGGTGCGCCTGCATGCAGGCCATGGCGCCCGGGCAGTCCCGAGCCTCGATAGCCCTGAACAGCTCGCGGTGGTCCGCGATCCCCCGCTCTCCGCCCACCGGCGAGTACATATACTTCGCGCGCAGATGGCGCAGCCAATCGGACAGGAAGCTGTTGATCTCGACGAGGGCGGTATTGTGCGACGCGGCGATAAGCGCCGAATGGAAGCCCAGGAAGGGCTCCACCGCCAGAGGCTGGCGGCTCGAACGCTCCAGCGCCGCCTTCATCGCCTCCAAGTCATCGGAATCGCGCCGTCTGGCAGCCAGACAGGCTGCTTGCGTCTCCATGCCCATGCGCACTTCGAAGAGCTCGCGTATGGTATAGGCCGGATTCATCATGACAAAGTCGACCGTCTCTATGATGTCGTTCGCCGACACCTTCCGGACGAGCAGGCCTTTGCCGCGCACGTGCTGGACAATGCCGAAGAACTCCAGCACTCGGAGCGCCTCGCGCACAGGGACGCGGCTGACGCCGAACATCCGAGCCAGCTCCCGCTCCGACGGCAGCGGCTCTCCTTCCGCCAGGCGGCCGGTCCGAAGCCATTCCCTGATCCTGTCGAATATGCTGACATAGAGAGCCTCGCCTTCGTTGAGGAAAATCTTTTCCTGCGGCCAGACCCCCGCTCCGATCACGCTCGCCTCCCCTTTGTTCAATTGGGATACTGGTATACCGGCATCCCACTATGACGATCATACTCTCATTTTTCAGCCTGTCAAGGACGTTTTTCCCGAATGCGTCATTTTTCGCCCCTGCCCAACGCCGCCCCTCCCTCTTTCAAAGCCCGCAAGCCCCTCTACATACGCGCGGTATATTTATTGACACACCCATCGGCTTCCGCGCGAAATCGCGCGCGGCTTCAGAAAAAATTTTGCATTTCTTGCTAAAAGACATGCGCGCCCCGCCATGACGGCGCATGGAGGCTCTCGTCAGCCAGGCGCTCGCCGCTCTCGGAAGAAATTTTTATTTTTTAATAACAAAAATATTTACAAAACATAAGCCGAAGGGCGCACCGCTCGAAAAACGGGCTCGGCGCAAGGGACCGCAGGCGCCTGCCGAAAAATAATTTTTACGCCGGGGGAAACCGAGAATCTTCCAGATGGCGTTTTCCCGGCCGCCCGGAGGGGGAAAACTTGCTTGACAAGAATAAATATGTGACCTAAATGCTTATTAGCCAGAACCGCCGGCAGACTCCCCCGCCGCGCTCCCCCTTCTTCGGGGAAGGGGAGTCGGCGTCCAAACGCTCAAGCCGCAGCAAGGAGGAATCGTTTTGGTAAAGTATATCTTCAGGAGAGTGCTGCTGCTTCTCCTCGTCGTAGTGAGCGTGATGGTCATCATCTTCACGATCCTCTACTTCACGCCGGGCGATCCGGCCAAGAGCGCGCTCGGACAGGACGCTAACCCGGAGAGCATAGCCGCTTTCCACGCGAAGTATGGATTGGACAAACCCTATCCGGAACAGCTCGCCCGATATCTCTACAAGGCCATCTTCAAGCTCGATCTCGGCTATTCCTACATGATGAAGAGCCCGGTCTCCATGGAACTGGCGACGCGAATTCCCGTGACCATGAAACTCGCCTTTTGGGCCGTCGTGCTCAGCACGCTCATCGGCATTCCCCTCGGCGTGATCTGCTCGATACGGCAGTATTCATTCCTCGACAGTCTCGCAACCCTCGTCACCCTGCTCGGCGTATCGATGCCGACGTTCTGGACCGGCCTCCTCCTCATCCTCGCTTTCTCCGTCCACCTGGGCTGGCTTCCCTCGATGGGAGCGAGCACCGTCAGCGAGATGATCCTCCCGATCGTCACCCTGTCGGGATCGTCCATCGCCGTCATCGCGCGGATGACGAGATCCAGCATGCTTGAAGTCATCCGCTCGGACTACATCAGGACCGCGCGGGCCAAGGGGCAGAAAGAGCGCGTCGTCATCATGCGCCACGCCCTTCCGAACGCCATGATCCCGATTCTCACCATCATCAGCATGCAGTTCGGGGCCCTGCTGAGCGGCTCGATCGTGACGGAAGCGATTTTCTCCATCTCGGGCGTCGGCCGCCTCATGCTCGAGGCGATCAACCTCCGCGATTACCCCGTCATCCAGGGAGGCGTCCTTTTCATCTCCGTGGCATTCTGCCTGATAAATATGGCGGTCGATATTTTATACGCATTTATTGACCCCCGCATACACGTCAAATAAAGGGGGAGCCGATGTCGAAAAATAACTCGATGCTGCACTATACGCTCATCCGGCTTAGGCGGAACTACTTGGCCATACTGGGGCTTTTCGTGCTTCTGGCCCTGATATGCTGCGCCGTTTTCGCGGAGCAGCTGGCGCCGTACGATTACGCGAAGCAGGACTACATGATGATCCGGAAGGCGCCCTCGGCCACGCACCTCCTCGGAACCGACGAGTTCGGGCGCGACGTGCTGAGCAGGCTGATTTTCGGGGCGAAGATTTCGCTGCAGGTGGGCCTGCTCGCGGTATCCATCTCACTGGTCCTCGGGGCGACCATAGGCGCCATAGCCGGATATTTCGGCGGGAAGACCGACAATATACTGATGCGCCTGATGGACATCCAGATGGCCATTCCCACCATCCTCCTGGCGATCGTCATCTCATCCGCCCTGGGCCCCGGACTCTTCAATCTCATGATCGCGGTGGGCATAACCTCGGTGCCGCGCTTCGCCCGGCTCATGCGATCCTCGGTCCTTTCGATAAAGGGCCAGGAATTCATCGGGGCCGCGCGGGCGATGGGCGCGAGCCACACCCGCATCATCCTCCTGTACATACTGCCGAACTGCGCCGCGCCCTTGATCGTCCAATCGACGCTGAGCGTCGCGAACGCGATCCTCTACACCGCCACCCTCAGCTTCCTGGGGCTCGGCATCCAGCCACCCTATCCGGAATGGGGCGGCATGCTCTCGGCGGCGAGACCTTATATCAGGAACAGCGGATATCTGAGCATTTTCCCCGGCCTGGCGATCATGATCACGATCGTGGCCCTCAACTGCATCGGCGACGGGCTCAGGGACGCGCTCGATCCAAAACAAAAGCGATAGGTGCTTATTCATGGCAACAAACGAGAATTCGACTGCCCTTCTCGAGATCAAGGATCTTTCACGGCTTCCGGCGTCGTGCACGCCGTCAATCATCTGAACCTCACGCTGCACCGAGGCAAGGCGCTCGGCTTTGTCGGCGAGACGGGCGCAGGAAAAACGACCACGGCGCTGGCGATACTGCAGCTGATCCAGACGCCTCCGGGCAAGATCACGGGCGGATCGATCATGTTCGAGGGCCACGACATCATGAAGATGACGGAGGCGGAAAAGCGCCAGATCCGAGGCGACCGCATTTCGATGATCTTCCAGGACCCGATGACATCGCTCAACCCTCTGAAGACCGTGGAGGACCAGATCGTGGAGATGATCGGCCTCCACTCGGCCATGAAGGGCGAGGAGGCGAGGAAGCGGGCGCTGGAGATGCTGGCGCTCGTCGGCATCCGGCCGGAACGATCGAAGGATTACCCCCACCAGTTCTCCGGGGGAATGCGCCAGCGTGTCGGCATCGCGATCGCCCTCGCCTGCGAGCCGAGCCTCCTCATAGCCGACGAGCCGACCACCGCCCTCGACGTGACTATCCAGGCGCAGGTGATGGAGCTTATCAAAAAGCTCCAGTCTGTCGTCAACACCTCGTTCCTGCTGATAACCCACGATTTGGGCATCGTCGCCGAAATCTGCGACGACGTCGCCATCATGTACGCGGGACGCATCGTGGAATACTCCAATATCCGCCAACTCTACAGCCATCCGCTCCACCCCTACACGCGCGGACTCTTCGATGCCGTGCCGCGCCTCGACACCAGGCTCGGCGGCAAACTGTCGGTCATACCGGGCCTTCCGCCCGATCCGATCGATCTGCCAAAAGGCTGCGCTTTCTCGCCCCGCTGCCCCAAAGCCCGGCCCCTCTGCCATGAGCGTGAGTGCGGCATGAGGGAATACGAGCCGGGACATTTCGTCAACTGCCATTTCCCGCTCGAACTCGGCGAAGGAGGGGTCCAATGAACAGCGCCACAAAAAAAGACGACGTCCTTCTCGATGTCCGGCACCTGAAGAAGCATTTCCACGTCAGCCGGGGAGTCCTCCACGCCGTGGACGACGTATCCTTCACGATTTCCAAGGGGAAGACGCTCGGTCTGGTGGGGGAATCCGGCTGCGGCAAATCGACGCTGGGACGCGTCGTCATCGGGCTGATCGAAGCCACGAACGGCGAAGTGTACTTCCGCGACGAGGATATGCTGAAGTTCGACGGCAGGAAAAAGAGCGAGTTCCGGAAGAAGGCGCAGATCGTGTTCCAGGATCCCTTCTCCTCGCTCAACCCGCGGATGTCGGTGGCGCAGCAGATAGCCGAGCCGCTTATCATCAACAAGATTTTCGCCAAGAAGGTCATGGAACTCATGGATACCGTGGGGCTCGCCTCCCGGCTCGCGACATCATTCCCCCACGAGCTCGACGGGGGGCGCCGGCAGCGCATCGGGGTGGCTCGGGCGCTGGCGCTCGACCCCGAATTCATCGTGCTGGACGAGCCCGTCTCGGCGCTCGACGTGCGCATACAGGCGCAGGTCCTCAACATGCTGCAGGAGCTCAAGAACGAGCGCGGCTACACCTATCTCTTCATATCCCACAACCTCAGCGTTGTGCGATATGTATCAGACGAGGTGGCGGTGATGTACCTCGGCCAGATCGTCGAAAAAGCGGGCAACGTCGATCTTTTCAAGGAGCCGATGCACCCCTACACGCAGGCCCTCCTCTCCGCGGTCCCCATCGCGAGCCTCGCGCCGAAAAAGGAGCGCATACTGCTCGAGGGCGACGTGCCGAGCCCGATAAACCTCGCGCCGGGATGCCGCTTCGCCGGACGCTGCGCGTACCGCCAGGAGCGGTGCCTGGCCGAAAATCCGACGTTGCGCGAAATATCTTCCGGGCACAGCGTCGCGTGCCATTTCGCGGGCCGGCTGGAGCGCCACGCCTAACATGGGAACGCTTTCCGGAACGGCGGCGCGCAACGTCCCGCCGATGCGCTGGTTCGCCGGCGTGCCGATAGCCACGAATCCCCTCACGCTCCGCGATCTTTCGCTGACGTTGGCCGCCCTCGGCGTCGGATCGACGCTTTTCGCCATGGCTGTCCACGCCCTGTTCGGAACGTCGAGCTTTCAGACGATTTTCCTGAACTCCGCGACGCTCGGCGGATACCTGGTCGCGTCCATAGCGGCCATCTTCCTGGCCGTCTCGATTCTTTTCGGAAACCATCTTGTCGTGCTCTATCGATTCCAGGACGACAGTCTCTACTGCGAGACGATGAGAGGATCCCTGGCGGCGCCCGGCGCATTCTTCCACTGCCGCCCCTTCCGGATCGCCTCCGCGAAGGAGCCGGGAAGAAGCGTTTCCAAGGTGATCGCCTGGGACGATGTGCGCTCGATCGAATGCCGCGAGCGGGACCGGGTGATCCTGCTTAAGGGGAACCGGGGCACGCTGGCCCGCGTGTATTGCCCGGACGGGGAAACGTTCGCGGAAGCGTCGGCCGCGCTCTTGTCCCTGTGCCCAGCGGCGTAGAGCCTACCGGGAATCCAGACGCACCCATTTCCTCCACTTCTGGCTCTCCACGATCGCATCGACCAACTTCACCGCGGCGTGGCCGTCGGCGAAATCGGCGTAGGGCCGCGCCGCGTCCAGGGCCGCGGGGCTCGCGCCTTCGGCGTCGGGGCCTTCGGCGCGCGCGCGGACGCGCCCGTAGAAGCTCGCGATCATTGAGCGCTGGGCGTCGGCCACGGACTCGTCGCCGAAATCGAGCGTCTCGTCGGGCTCGCCGCGGCGCCTTATGAGAAGCTTGCCAGGCCGCGCATGCTCCCAGAGCGCCGAGGCTTCGCCGCCGTCGACGGCGATCGAGAGCCCCGTCCTGGCGCCGGCCGAAACCTGGGAGACCGTGAAGCAGCCGCGCGCCCCGCCCGAGAAGCGCAGGAGGGCGCTGCCGTAATCTTCGGTGTCCACCGCCACGCGCTCGGGCTGTCCCGCCGCGCCGGACATGTCGGCCGGCGCCGGCTTGAGCCTGTGCGGCAGGAAGGTGGCGAGGTCGGCGCAGACCTCGTCGACCTCCCGGTCGATGAGGAATCGCGCCAGGTCGCACCAGTGCGAGCCGATGTCGGCCATCGCCCTCGACGGGCCGCCGACCGAGGCGTCTACGCGCCAGTCCCAGTCGGACTCGCGGAGGAGCCAGTCCTGGAGATAGGCGCCGCGCACGGCGTAGACATCGCCGAGGGCGCCCTCGGCGACCATGGCCCGCAGCCTCTGCAGCGCCCCGTAGTGGCGGTACACAAAGTTGACCGCCGTCGGAACGTTGCGCGATTTAGCAAGCCGCGCGAGCTCGGCGGACTCCCCCGGATCGGCGGTCAGCGGCTTTTCGGAGAGGATCGCCTTGCCCGCCAGGATGGCGTCGCGGTTGAGCCCGAAGTGCTCCAGGTTCGGCGCGCAGCCGTGCACGACATCGATCCCTGGATCGGCGAGCAGGTCGCGATAGTCGGCGTAGAACTTCGGAATTCCATATAAATCGCACAACGCCTTGGCGCGCGCCCCATCCCTCGAGACGATGGCCGCCACCTCGGCGCCGCCGACAGCCCGGATCGCGGCGAGCTGCGCCCTGCCGATCTTTCCGAGCCCGACGATGCCCGCCCTCAGCGCCTTCAGCGCGCTATCCTCTTCACCTCGGCGATCTGCTCCGCCGAGAGCTGGCGCACGTCGGAGTTCTTCGCGCCGGTGGACACGTCCTCGACGAGGATGAGCTTCGTCGCCTTCGTCGTCACCGTGTTGTGCCACAGGGAGCGCGGGATGTTGTACACCCTCATCGGCTCCATGGCCGTGGCCTCGATCGCCAGCCGGCCGCCCTCCTCGACCGCCGAGAGCAGCGTGCAGGAGCCCGCCAGCAGGACGAAGAGCTCGTCGGTCTCGTTGTGGCGCTCGAGGCAGTCGATGTTCGCTATGTCGTTGGCCGGCTTCCAGTTCTTGATGCCGACCATCCACTTGTCGTTCTCGTAGACCCGCTTGAGGCCTTCCTCGCCGAATTCGAATTTCTGGATATCCATGGCGCGCGCTCCTTATTTCCTTACGAGCGACTCGCAGGTCGCCACGATATCGGCCATCGTCAGGCCGTATGCCGCGAAGAGGTCGGCGGGCTTTCCCGAGCAGCCGAATTTGTCCTGGATGCCCATCCGCGCGAATTTCGCGGCGGACTTTCCCGCCAAGGTCTCGGCCACCGCCGACCCGAGGCCGCCGATCACCGAGTGCTCCTCGACCGTGACCACGGCGCCGCATTTCTCGGCCATCTTGAGCACGCAGTCGCCGTCGAAGGGCTTGATCGTGTGGACGTTGACCACCGCCGCGCGGATGCCCTTGGCCGCCAGAGCCTCGGCCGCCTTCAGCGCGTCCTTGACCATGAGGCCCGTAGCCACGATGCAGACATCCGAGCCGTCGCGCAGGATGTTGGCCTTGCCCGGCACGAAGGGCGTGTCCTCCGTGGTGAAGGTCTCGACCACCGGGCGCGCCACGCGGATGTAGACCGGACCGTCGATCTCGGCCGCCGCGAAGACCGCCTTCTTGGTCTCCAGCGAATCGCAGGGCACGAAGATCGTCATGTTGGGCACCACGCGCATCAGGG
>JAJTBU010000324.1 GCA_021286735.1 bacterium | reverse complement strand
CCACGGCGCCGCGGAGGCCGACAAGGCCCTCCAGGCGGCGCGGGCGGCCTTCGGCGGCGGCGCGGGCGACATCGGCGAGGTGCCCTCGGTCGCCATCGCCCCTGCGCGCCTCGACGCGGGAATCGGCGTGCTCGACCTCTTCGTCGAGGCGGGCCTCGCCTCATCCAAGAGCGAGGCGCGCAGGCTCGTACAGCAGGGCGGCGCCTCGGTGAACGGCGCCAAGGTGGAGGGGGAGGCCGCGGTCTTCGCCACCAAGGACCTATCCGACGGCGCGCTCTTCCTCCGCGCTGGCAAGAAGCGGGTCTGCCGGGTGGTCCTCGGGTAGGACGATTCCGGCGCGCGCCAGATTTTTGCGCCGCGCTCGGCTAAACGGTCATATATGCTGAAGCCCGCCCTTTCCGGGGCGGGCTTCCTTTTTTTTGCGCGAGTCGGCGCGGGCGGCGATCGGCGCCGCGCCGGCGCGTCACGCCAGATCGAGGGCGACGTCGAACATCGCGTTCAGCGAGGTCTGGCGCTCCAGGGGCGTCATTTCCCTGCGCGAGGTGTTCGAGTCGGAGCAGGTGAGGAGGGTCAGAGCCTTCTTTTTCAGGTAGGCGGCGTTGCAGTAGAGCGCGAAGCACTCCATGTCGGTGGCCGCGCAGCCCATGGCCGCCCACTTCTTCCAGCCCTCGGCGTCGTCCAGGGCGGAGTAGAGCGAGAAGACGTCGGAGGAGAATATCCCGCCGACCCAGTACTTGGTGCCGCGGCTGCGCGCCGCCTCGACGGCCTTCTCGAGGAGGCCGTAATCGGCGCAGGGGGAGAAGGACCCGTTCAGCCCGTACTGGTGCGCGTAATTCGAGTCGGTCGAGGCGGTCATCGCGATGACGAGGTCCCCGACATCGATGTCGGGCGTCATTCCGCCGCAGGTGCCGATCCTGACGATCTTCTCGACGCCGTAGAAGGCGAAGAGTTCGTAGGAGTATATCCCCATGGAGGGCGCGCCCATGCCGGAGCTCATGACGCTGACATCCACGCCCTCCCAGGTACCCGTGAAGCCGAGCATGTTCCTGACGCCGGTGACCTGGCGGACGTTCTTGAGCCTGGTTTCGGCGATATATTTCGCGCGCAGCGGATCGCCGGGCATGAGGACGAGCGGGGCGAAATCGCCCTTCTTCGCGGTGTTGTGCGGGGGGCCGGACGAGAAATGTTCCAGTCGGCGTTCGTGCATCCTAGTCGAATCCATCTTGTTCTCCTTAATTCTAATACATTGATTTCAAAGAAAATCAGCTTCCGCTGCGCTCGTAGGGCTGGCCGGAGGCCCTGGGGGCGTACTCCTTGCCCGAGAAGATGACGAGCGTGACGAGGGTTATCAGGTAGGGCATCACGCTGAAGAATTCCGAGGGAAGGAAGCGGAGGCTCTGGATGTTGACCATGTAGATCGACAAGGCCACGGCGGTGCCGAAGAGGAGGGAGGACGCCGCGATTCCCTTGGGCAGCCAGCGGCCGAAGGACACCGCGGCCAGGGCGATGAAGCCCGCGCCGTTGATGGTGTAGATCGTGTACTGGATCGTCTGGGTCAGGACAAGGCAGCCGCCCGCTATGCCCGCCAGGAGACCCGAGGCCATCACGGCGATATACCGCGTCTTCCGCACGTCGATGCCCGCCGAGGCGGCCGCCTGGGGGTGCTCGCCGCAGGCGCGGAGCCGCATGCCGAAGGGGCGCCTGTAAAGCGCGAACCAGGCGATGGCGACGATCGCCAGCGCGATCCACGCCGTCGGATAGATGCCCCCCGCGCCGGGCATCATGCCGAGCTTGAAGGGGGCGGTGCGCTCCATCTTGAAGATGATCTGGGCGAGGAAGGTTGTCCCCCCCGTTGCCAGGAGGTTGATGCCCGTTCCTGAAACCGTCTGGTCCGCGTTGAGGGTGACCGAGGCGAAGGCGTGGATCAGGGAGGCCAGCAGCCCCGCGACGCCCGCGGCGGCTATGGCGATCCAGACTGAGAAGGGCGTCGAGGATTCCAGGAAGTAGTGGACCGTCGCCGCCGTGAAGGCGCCGATGCCCATCAGCCCCTCGAGGGCGATATTGACGACGCCCGAGCGCTCGCAGATCATGCCCCCGGTGGCGGTTATCAGGATCGGCGAAACGATCATGAGCACCGAGGGGATCATGGCGATGAGGCTATTCATTGCCGGCCTCCTTCCTGAGGCGGGCGCTCTTCTTGGCCTGCCAGTCGAGGATGAGCTTAACGCCGGCGCGCATCGAGATGAAGATGACGACGAGGCCGGAGATGATGAGGGTTATTTCCTTGGGTATCTGCCTGGACTGCATGAGGGGTTGGGCCGACGCCAGCATGCCGAAGAGGAGGCCGGCCAGGAGCGTCCCGCCCGCGGTGTTGTTTCCGATCAGGGCCACCGCGATGCCGTTGAAGCCGTAGTTGTCGTAGCCGCCGAGGACTCTTCCGTATCCGAAAGAGCCCAGCGCCACGACGGCGCCCGCCAGGCCCGCGAACATGCCCGCCAGGAGCATCGAGACGGTGATGGAGCGCGTCACCCTGATGCCGGCGTAGCGCGCCGCGCTCTTGTTGAGGCCGGTGGCCCTGAGTTCGAAGCCCAGCCGCGTCTTCTCGATGACGAACCAGTAGACGAGGCAGGAGAGAAGCGCTATCCAGAGCCCGAGGCTAAGGCGCGAGCCGTTGGTGAGCGTTTCGAAGAGCGGGCTCGTCAGCCGCGCCGTCGCTGGGAAGTTGGGGGTCCGGTAAGTGTTGGCGCCGGGGATCTGCATGCTCGACCAGCGCGATCCGAAGAAGGCGATATAGTTGAGCATGATGGTGGCGACGACTTCCGAGAC
>JAJTBU010000323.1 GCA_021286735.1 bacterium | reverse complement strand
GAACGGCGCGCGGTCCTGGATAGGAATCGGAGAATACGGCATCCAGCCTTCCGAGTTCGCGAAGGTGGCCACCATTCTCTTCCTCGCGCGCTACCTGGACGGCTCAGAGCAGAGCAGCAGCTTCAAAAGGCTCCTCGTCTCGGGCGCGATCATTGGAGTGCCCGTCCTGCTTATCTTGTCGCAGCCGGATTTCGGCTCGGCGCTGGTGTTTTTCCCTATCCTCGTCGCGATGCTCTATATGGGCAAAATCGATAGCCGGTATACGCTGTTCATCGTTCTCTCCGTCTTCGTGACCTTCGTTTTCCTCATCCTCCCCATGGCGGGGAAGTACTTTTTCGCGCCTGGGAACATCATCGAACTCTTCTTTCAGAAAAAAACCCTCGTCTTTCTGATCGCCGGGTTCTTCGTCACCGTCATGTGCCTTTCCGCCTTCGGCTGGCTGCGGTTCAAGAAGCGGTACTACTTTTGGCTCGCCTATGTCTTGTCCATCACCTGTTCGGCGATCCTTCTGGCCTTCGCCGCCAACAAGGTCCTGAAGGAATATCAGATAATGCGCCTCATGGTCTTCCTCAACCCAAACGTCGACCCCCAGGGGGCGGGATGGAATATCATACAGGCGGTAACGGCCATCGGCTCCGGCGGCCTTGCGGGCAAGGGCTACCTTCAGGGGACGCAGAGCCACGCGCGTTTCATCCCGCAGCAGAGCACCGATTTCATTTTCTCGATCATCGCCGAGGAATGGGGCCTCATTGGCAGCGTCATCCTCATCGCGCTCTTCGCCGCGCTCTTCTCGCGAATCGTCACGATCATCGAAACGACGAAGGACCGCTACTCCATGCTTGTCTGCAGCGGCTTCTTCGGCATGTTCTTCTTCCATTTCATGATCAACGTAGGGATGGCCATCGACATCATGCCGATTACAGGCATTCCCCTCTATTTCATCTCATACGGCGGCTCTTCCCTCTGGGCGGCGATGGTCAGCGTCGGCTTCCTGCTGGGAATATCCGCCCGAAGGTACCGAATGTGAACAAGTCAGAACGGATCGACCCTATAAAGATCTTTGGCGCCGAACTTTACGCGATCGCCAAACCCGCCCGGTATTTGGGAGGCGAATTGGGATCGCTGCCCCCCTTGAGCCCCGGCGACGACCGGCTGCGCATGGCCCTCTGTTTTCCCGACCTCTACGAGATCGGCATGTCGAACAACGCCATCCGCATCCTTTACAACGAAATCGCCAGGCTTTCCCCGTCGGTGCGATGCGAGCGCGTCTTCGCGCCCGCGCCCGATTTCGAAGCTTTGCTCAAGCGATTCGACGTTCCCCTCTATACGCTGGAAAGCGGCTTCCCTCTGTCGAGCTGCGACATTGTCGGCTTCTCGATCGGCTACGAGCTGCTGGCGACGAATATTCTCGCCGTGCTCGACGCCGGGCGCATTCCCTTGCTCGCGGCCGAAAGGAAGGAGGGCGACCCGGTGGTGATCGCCGGCGGCCCCGCCTCGACGAACCCGCATCCCTTCGGCGCGTTCCTGGACGCCGTCTATATCGGCGAGGCTGAAGCCGAGTTCTTCGCGATTTTGGACGACCTCGCGGCGATCAAGAAAAAAGGCGGCGGCCGCGCGGCGATGCTCGCCCGGCTCCGGGAGTTAAAGGCCATCTGGATGCCTCAGGGCGCGGCTGGCGGAGGAAAGCAGGCTTGGCGCGCCGTTTTTGCCGATTTCCCGGAATCAGCCGCATCGACGGCCTTTCCGGTGCCCGTCCTGCAGACGGTGCAGAGCCACGGCACGGTCGAAATCATGCGCGGCTGCCCCAACGGATGCCGGTTCTGCCACGCCGGATACTACTATCGTCCGCAGAGGGTCAAGCCGGCGGAGAACATAGAGCGCGAGGTCAAAGCGCTCGTGGAACAGGCCGGCTACCGCGAGATCACGCTTTCCTCGCTTTCGAGCGGCGATTATCCCGATATCGTGGGTCTATTCCGCAAGCTCAACGCGGTCTGGAAAGATCGCTCCGTTTCCTTCCAGCTTCCGAGCCTCAAGGTCGATTCGTTCACGCTTCCCCTCCTTTCCGAACTTTCCGAAGTCCGAAAGTCGGGGCTCACCTTTGCCGTGGAGACGCCCATCGAATCCTGGCAAGGCGCGATCAACAAGACCGTCAGCTTCGACAAGATCGCCGCAATACTGAAGGAAGCGAAGCAGTACGGGTTCAAGTCGGCCAAGTTCTACTTCATGATCGGCCTTCCCGTGCCGGGCAGGGGGCGAGGGGAGGCCGAGGCCATCGTCGACTTCCTGAAAAAAATCGCCGGCGTGGAACGAATAGCGCTCAACGTCAACGTCGGCACCTTCGTTCCCAAGCCACATACTCCTTACCAGCGGGAACCGCAGATAAGCGAGGCCGAGGCGCTCGATACAATACGCCACATCAAGAATGAGCTGAGGCCGTACAAGTTCATCTCGATATCCTACCATTCCCCCTTCACCTCGACGCTCGAGGGAGTCCTCTCCCGGGGCGACGGCAGGGTAGGGGAGCTTATTCTGTCCGCCTATAGGAAAGGCGCCCGCCTCGACGCCTGGGATGAGTATTTCGACCGCGGCATATGGGAGTCCGTATTCGAAGAAGCGAGGGCCAAGCACGGCTTCGATCCGCGCGACGAGTATCTTTCGACCCGCGCCGACGGCGGACAGCTCCCATGGGACGATATCCACCTTTTTGTGGCGAAAAGCTATCTTGAGGCGGAAAACGAACGTTCCCGCGCATCCACGCCGACTCCTGGCTGTGCGAAGGAATGCGATCATCCTTGCGGGTCCTGCAACGGCCGCGTCGGCATCGTGAAC
>JAJTBU010000322.1 GCA_021286735.1 bacterium | reverse complement strand
CGGCTGCGGCGTCGTCGAGGCGCTCGGGCCGGGGGTGTCGGGGCTCGCCGAGGGATTCAAGGTCCTTGGCTGCTACAAGGAAACGAGGCTCTGATCATGAAGATATTCATTCTCGGCACGGGCAAGATGGGCGCCTGGCTCACGGAGGAACTCTGTTGGGACCACGAGGTCTGGGTGCACGACGCCGATCCCCTCAAGATGAAGTACTTCATGAAGGTGAACCGCCTGCTCAGCCTGGACGAACTCGACGCGGTTAAGCCCGATCTCTTCATCAACTGCGTCGCCCTGGGCTCAACGGTGGAGGCCTTCAAGGCCGTGCTGCCCCACCTGCCGGAAAGCTGCGTCATCGCCGACATCGCCTCGGTGAAGAACGGCCTCGAGGACTACTACCGCGCGGCGGGCCGCAAGTTCGTCTCTAGCCACCCCATGTTCGGCCCCACCGGCGCCAATTTCCGCGACCTGCGCGACGAGAGCGCGATCATCATCGCCGAATCCTGCGAGGAGGGCAAAGCCTTCTTCCGCGATTTCTACGGAAAGCTGAAGATCAGGCTGTTCGAATACAGCTTCGTCGAACACGGACCGTCGCCTATTCCTTGGCGACGCCCTTCGCCTCGACCATGGTCTTCGCGGCCTGCATGAAAAAGCAGGACGCGCCGGGGACGAACTTCAAACGCCACATGGCCATCGCCAAGGGCTTGCTCGCCGAGGACGACCGCCTCTTGTCGGAAGTCATGTTCAACGAGCCGACGATACGCCAGCTCGAGCTGATCAACTCCAAGCTCGCCTACCTGACCCACATCATCAGGCAACGCGACTACGAGGAGATGACGAAGTTCCTCGAATCGCTGAGGGCGAACATCGCCGACTGACCGGCCCGCGCGGGGCCGCCGCGGCGCCGGGCGACCGGCCGCGGTCAGGTCAGGGCGACGTCATCGAGATCCTCGAAGAACGCCGGCCAGGACTTGGCCACGCACTCGCTGCCCACGATCTCCACGTCTCCCGACGCGCCCAGGGCGGCGACCGCCGCCGCCATCGCGATGCGGTGGTCGCCGGCGGCGTCCACTTTGCCGCCCTTCGCGGCCCCGCCCCTTATCAGCATGACGTCCCCGTCGAAACTCACCGGACAGCCGAGCTCGTCGAAGGCGGCCTTGAGGCTCGCGGCGCGGTCGCTCTCCTTGCCCCGCAGGCGGTGGACGCCGCGGATCGAAGAGGTCCCGTCGCAGCGCGCCGCGAGCGCCGCCAGCGGCGGGAAGAGGTCGGGGCAATCCGTCGCGTCGAAGGCGAAGGGCAGGCCGCGGGCGCGCCCCACGAGGAGCCGGGCGCCTTCCCAGCGAGGTGATGCGCCCGCGGCTTCCGCCGCCGCGAGTATCGCCCGGTCGGGCTGGCTCGAGTCCGCGCGGAGCCCCCGTATCTCAAGTTCCCCCACCGCTGCAATGGCGGCGGCGGCCACCAGGAAAGCCGCCCCGCTCCAGTCGCCTTCGACGCTGAAGTCCGCGGCGCGGTACCGTTGCCCCCCCTCCATGTCGAAGCGCGAGTAGTCGCCGTTTCGGGCGATCGCGACGCCGAAGGCGGCGCAGGTGTCTATGGTGAGGTCAAGGTAGCCGCGGCTGACGGCCCGCGCGACGCGCAGCGTCGAAGACCGCTCAGCGAGCGGCAACGCTATCAACAGCCCCGTCAGGAGCTGGGAACTCTCGCCCGCGTCGATTTCCGCATCGCCGCCCCGCAGCGGGCCGCGAACGGCGATCGGCTGGTGGCCTTCGGTGGTCCGGCAAAATGCGCCTAGCGCCGTCAACGGCCCTTCGACCATGCCCATCGGCCTGAGCCTCAGGGAGCCGCTCCCCAGAAGTCTCGCCTCCCGCCCCGAAAGCGCCGCTATGGGCGAAAACATGCGCATGCAGAGGCCGGATTCGCCGCAGTCGAGGTCCAGCGGCTCGTCCGAAGCCGAGCTCCGCCCCGCGCCCCCGATTCCGCGAATCCTTATCGCATCTCCGCCGATCTCGACGCGGGCGCCTAGAGTCTCGGCCAGGCGCAGGGCCGACCGCGAATCGGCGCAGAGTTCCCCGCTCCTCAGCGCGCTCGTCCCCTCGGCGAGCGCGGCGCACGCCACGGCCCTCTGCATCGAACTTTTCGACGCGGGGGCCATTATGCTCCCGCCTATCTCGCGCGCCCCGCAATGCCTGATCATCGCCTCGGTCCCCCCTCGCCTTCTCTACCGCAATTTATAACATGCCGCGCGCGGGCTTTGCCATAAAAAAGGGAGGCGCCCCGAGGAGCGCCTCCCATGTCGTCGGACCTTTTCGTTCCGCGCGGAGCGAAACACTAGGCGTTCAAAATCAGACGAGTCCCTGGGCGATCATCGCGTCGGCGACTTTCTTGAATCCGGCGATGTTGGCGCCGATGACGTAGTTGCCTTCGAAACCATACTGGGCAGCCGTCTCAACGCAGGCCTTGTGGATGTTGATCATGATCTGGTGCAGGCGCTGGTCGACTTCCTCGGCGGTCCAGGCGAGGCGCATGGAGTTCTGGCTCATCTCGATGCCGCTGGTCGCGACGCCGCCGGCGTTGGCCGCCTTGCCCGGAGCGAAGGGGATCTTCTTCTCGATGAAGAGCTTCCAAGCTTCGGGGGTGCAGCCCATGTTGCTGACTTCGACGACCATCTTGACGCCGTTGGCCAGGAGGGTCTTCGCGTCGTCCCCATTGAGCTCGTTCTGGATGGCGCAGGGCATGGCGATGTCGACCTTCTCCTGCCAGGGTTTCTTGCCGGCGAAGAATTTGGCCTTCGGGAATTTCTTGGCGTAGGTTTCGACCTTGTTCCGGTCGATGACGAGCATCTCGTTGAGGT
>JAJTBU010000010.1 GCA_021286735.1 bacterium | reverse complement strand
GCCCGTGGCGCGCGCGTAGCCGTCGGCCGCGTGCACGGCGGCCTGTTCGTGCCGCGCCAGGACCACGCGTATGTCGCGCGAATGGTAAAGCGCGTCGAATATCGGGATGACCGCGCCGCCCGGATAGCCGAACACGGTATCGATGCCTTCCCTCCGCAGGGATTCGACGATCATCTCCGCTCCGTTTCTCTTCACGATCGAACTCCTTGACGATAAAAAAAGCCGTCCTTCCCGGAGGAAGGACGGCTTCTGTGTCGCTATCGACCACCTACGCCTACGCTTCCCCCTGGACCCCGCCGGTAATGCTAAGTACGAGTACTACGAGAATGCTAAGGAGGAGGGATGAGGTGGGAATGGTTCCGATGCGCGTACTGCGTGCCATGATTGAAATGAGTAATACTCGAGCGCGGTTGCCGTGTCAACTATGAAACGAGGGCGCTCCGCCGCTTTTTTCGCAGATAAACCGATTAAACTGACGATTTTTCGCTTTTCCCTTGCGGGCGGAACGCTTCGCGGATAAGCTGGCGCCATGGTTTCAAAGCCGATCGCGGCCGCCCGAAGCCCACATCGGCTCGCGGAGCCGCTGGCGCAACCGGGGGTCATAGCCCTCCTCAAGCTCATTTCCCCGCTCTATCTCCATGGCCTCCTGGGGTTCCGGTCGGTGGAGCTGCGCCACGCGGAGCGGCTGGTTGAGGCGTACCGCGCTTTTTTTTCGGGCGAGGCCAGGCTCATCGTCGCTTTCAGGCATCCCTACGGCGACGAAGCCCAGCTGATGGCCTACGTTATAGGAAGATTGCTGGCGAGGGAGGCCGCGGCCCTGGGCGTCCGCTACCCGCGAGAGCCTCACGCGCTCTTCGTGCACGGCTACGAGGTTCCGCTCTGGGGCGGGCCTTTCGAGCGCTGGCTCCTGCCGCGGGTCGGCGCGGTGCCAGTGCACCACGCGCTGCTCGACCGGAAGAGCGTCGAACGCATCCGCGCCCTGATGGCGGACGGCGACTTCCCCCTGGCCCTGGCTCCCGAGGGCCAAGTCTCCTACACGAGCGAGGGCCTGCCCCGGCTGGAGCCGGGAGCGGCGCGCATCTGCGCCTGGTGCGCCGAAGATCTCGCCGCGGCGGGGCGGAAGGAACGCATCGTCATCCTGCCCATCTCCGTGCACCACCGCTGGGACGGCGCCTCGGAGGCGAACCTCGACCGGCTCATCGACCGCATCGAGAAAATGTGCGGGATAGCCCCCGGAGGCGGGCGCTCGGCCGGAGGACGCCAAGGCGACGCGCGAACGGCCGGAGGCGGCGCCGGAAACGTTGTGCGATTTCAAAGACTGAACGCGATAGCCGACGCCGTGCTCGAGGCGGCGGAACGGCATTACGGCCGTTTCTGCGGCCTAGTCCCGCCCGGAAAAAGCGTGGCCGCCCGCTCCGCGCGGCTGGCCGCGCTGCGCGAGGCGGCGCTCGCGTCGGCGGAGCGGGCTCTCCGCCTCGTCCCGGAGGGCGACGCCATCGCGCGGGTCTACCGCATCCGCCACGCCTGCTGGGACAGGATATACCGCGCCGACATCCCCGACCTGAGGACCCTCTCCGACCTTGAGCGCTCCCTCGCGGACAGGGCGGCGGGCGAGGCTTGGTACGCCTCCCGCCACATGGAGTTGGTCGATCTCGCCTACTACCTCGACTTCGACCGGCTGCGGGAAGGCGACCCTCTCTCCCTCTTCATCGAGACTGCGCAGAATTACTACGACCTCATCTCGCGCCTCGAGGGCGGCAACATCTCGGATCGCGTCAGCCTGCGCGGAAGGGACGCCGCGGTTATCGTCGGCGAACCGCTCGACGCGGGAGAAATCCTCGCCGCCGCGGGATCGGGAAGAAAGGAAGCGGCAGCGCGGCTGTCGGCGCGCCTCGAAAAGGCATATCTCGATTGCATCCAAGAATTTCAGGAGGAAAGGCATCATGGCTGACAACAGGCTCACCCTGCGCACGAAACTCGGCTACGGCGTTTGCGATCTCGGCGGCAATCTCTTCTTCACCGTCGGATCGTTCATCGTCATGAAATATCTCACCGACGTGGTGGGCTTGAGCCCCTGGCTCTCCGGCCTCGCCCTCTCCGTGGGGCGCGTCCTCGACGCTTTTTCCGACCCCATCGTGGGGAGTCTCTCCGACCGGACCGCGACGCGCTTCGGCCGCCGGCGGCCCTACATGTTCGTCGGCGCCATCCTCCTCTTCGCCACGATGGTGTTCTTTTTCCGAAACCCGCGCCTCGAGAGCCAGGCAGCCCTCTTCGCCTGGGCGGCGATCAGCTACACCCTCCTGGCCGCGGTGGCCTACACCCTCGTCAACATTCCCTACTCCTCGCTGACGCCCGAACTCACCCAGGACTACAACGAGCGCACGTCGCTCAACGCGTATCGCTTCGCTTTCGCCATCGTGGGGACCCTGCTCGGCGCGGGCGCCGCCCTGCCCCTCATCTCGGCGGTCTCGGGCGCCGCCATCGTCGACAACAAATGGGTCGGCGACCCGAGCGCGGGCTACCAGGTCCTGGGCATCGCCTTCGGCGCCGCCATGGCCGTCACCGCCCTCATCACGGTATTCTCGGTGCGGGAAACGACGTCGCACATCGCGCGCCCCAAGGCGGGTTTCGTCAACATCGTCAAGGATTACCTCTCCACCTTCAAGAACAAGCCATTCCTCCTCATCCTCCTTCCCTGGACGCTGAACATCACGGGCGTGACGGTGCTCTCGACGATGCTCCAGTACTACTTCACCAACGTCCTCAACCAGCCCGACAAGGTGACGATGGCGATGCTCCTCCTCCTCGTGGTGGCGATCGCCTTCATCCCCATCTGGACGGCGGTCTCGAAGCGCATCGGCAAGAAGTGGAGCTACATCATCGGCATGCTGGGAGTGGCGGCCGGCGTGCTCCTGATATTCCTCGCGGGCCCGTCGGCCTCGACCGGAACGTTGTACGCTCTCGTCGCGTTCTGCGGCATAGGCTTCTCCACGGGCTACGCCCTGCCCTGGTCGATCATCCCCGACGCCATCGACTACGACTTTCTGAACACGGGCGAAAACCGCGAGGGGCTGTACTACGGGATATGGACCTTCTCGTCGAAGCTGGGCCAGGCGATTTCGGCGCTGATCATCGGCGCCCTCCTGAGCCTGACGCGCTACGACGGCACGATAGCCCTGCAGAATCCCGACGCGCAGCTCGTGATCAGGCTGCTCTTCGGCCCCATCGCCGCGGTGTTCTACGTGGCTTCGGCCATCGTGCTGGCCTTCTACCCGATCACCGCGCGGAAGCACGCGGAGATCCGCCGGCAGATCGCGGAGCGGGAGGCGGCGAAAAACTGAAGCGCGCGGCGCGCGGATCAACCTTGACAGCCCTCATCGCGCAAGCCGACAATACTTTGAGACACCTAAGCATGACGCCGAGAGGACCCCGCGTGGAGCAGCCTATAAAGTTCGATATGGCCAAGAAGCCGATCAAGCAGCGCCGATTCCTGACCCCGCTCACCTGGATGCTGAGCCTGCCGGAGATAGCCGCGCGCGGGCTCAAGGTCGAGAAAGTGAACATGGAGGGCATCAAGCCGCCCTATTTCCTCCTCTCCACGCACATGGCCTTCGTCGACTTCAAGGTGACGACGCGCGCGATCTTCCCCCACGGAGCCAACTATGTCGTCGCCATCGACGGCTTCCTGCGCGGCGAGTGGCTCCTCAGGCAGGTGGGCTGCATCTGCAAGCGCAAGTTCACCAACGACATCCTCCTCGTCAGGCAGATGCGCCACGCGCTCGAGAAGCACCGCGCCATCGTCGCCCTCTATCCCGAGGCGCGCTATTCGTACTGCGGAACCACCTCGGTGTTGCCCGCGTCGCTGGGCAAGCTCATCAAGATATTCAAGGTGCCGGTGGTCGTCCTTAACCAGCGGGGCAACTACCTCTCGCAGCCGGTGTGGAACCTCGCCAAGCGCAAGTGCAGGATCGAGGCGACGATGACGGGCCTGCTGCGCCCCGAGCAGATCGAGCGCGCGAGCGTCGAAGAGATCAACCGCGACGTCGCGGCGGCCTTCCGCTACGACGAGTACGCCTGGCAGAAGAAGAACGGCATCGTGATCGACCATCCCGAGCGCGCGAAAGGACTGCACCACATCCTCTACCAGTGCCCGCATTGCCTGACGGAGTCTGAAATGGATTCCGCCGGCGACGAGATCTGGTGCGACCATTGCGGCAAGCGCTGGAGGATGGGAACGTTGGGCGATCTCGCCGCCGTCGCCGGCGAGACGGAATTCCCGCACATCCCCGACTGGTTCGAGTTCCAGCGGGCCATGGTCAGGAAGCAGCTCGAGGAGGGCGGCTATTTCTTCGAAGACCGCGTGGCGGTCGACTCGCTCCCGAACGCCAAGGGCTATATCCGCCTGGGCGAGGCGACCCTGCGCCACGGCCCCGATGGCTTCGTCCTCGACGGGCTCGACGGCGACCCCTCGTTCAGGCTCGAAAAGAAGCCGCTGGAGAATTACAGCCTCCACATCGAATTCGACTACTTCGGCAAGGGCGACTGCATCGACCTATCCACCCTCGAGGACACCTACTATATATACCCGCTCGCCAGGAAGAATTGCGTGACGAAGTTGCAGTTCGCGGTGGAGGAGCTGTACAAGATGGAGGAGGGGCGGCGGGTCGCGCGGGCTTCGGCGCGCGCCGCCGCGGGCGTTGGCGCGGGTCCCGCGGAGCCGGCATCCAATGCCGAGCCCCGCGAGCGCGTCATGGCTTGAACACCTCCACGGAAAAGGCGGGCAGGCATCCCAGATCGATGTTCTGAGTTTTGCCCTGCTTGTCGGCGGGGCGGGCGGGAATCGTCGCCTTGGCCCTCGCCACGATCGTGTCCGAGAACCCCGCGAGTTTCGAGTCCGCCGCCAGAATCAGGATGAAGCCCTTCGGCGAAGGCCGCGCTTCCCTGACCGTCAGGCCCGCCGGCGGGTCGGCCAGCTCGATCGTCACCGTTCCATAGCGGTCGGCCGGGCGCGGAGCGAGGATGATTTCGAGCTCCGCCGTTCCCCCGGCGGGAATCCTCAAAGAGCCTCCCGCGGGATAGCTCACCGAAACAGCCTTGCCCCTGCCCCGCCAGAATCCCGCGTAGAGCGCGTCCGCCTGCACGTAATGGAAGTTGGCGAAGGCCTGCATCATCCTGTCGGCGGGTTTCACCGGCCGCGCCGCCGGCTTGCCGCCTATCATCGCCCTCGCCTCGAGCTCGAGCGGGAACGGGGCCGAAGGAGCCACGCCCTTGAAGCTGAGCGTCATCGCGGCGACGGTTTTCCCCTTGGGAATGATGCCGCCCTCCAGGCTCAGTCCGGGCATGGGGCGCTTGAGCGCGAGTTCGATATCGCCCTCGAAGCCGTCCTTGCGCAGGGCCAGGACGGAGAAGGACGCCGATCCGGTGAGCGGGATGTTGATGGCCGAACGGTCAGTGAGGACGGCGAAATCCTCGGCCGCGGGGCCGGCGCGCAGCCGGTAGGCGTATTCCGGCCCTCCGCGCCGGGTCACCTCGGCGACGACGAGGGTGTAGACGCCCGCCGCCGGGATGCGGCAGCGCAGATAGGGGTCGACCTGCTGGGTCAGGAGACCCGCCTCCTTGTCCTCGAAGTCGTCGTTGAAGGCGATCTGCTTTCCGGAAGGATCGAGGAGGGCGAGGCTCGCGTCGAGGGGCGAGCCGTCGCGGCGGGCGCGGATCTCGGCCACGAAGGCATCGCCGGCGGCCGCGGCGAAGCGGTAGCGCGCCGCTTCCCCCGGCGCGAAGATGGTACCCGAGACGAGGGAAGGCAGGGCGGCGGCGCCGCTCCAGCCGGTCTCGCGTTCCCAGCCCGCCGCGGTCGGGGTTTTCGCGGGCGCCATCGAGGCGGCCGCCTTGGCGGCGGGGTCGGCCGGGCGCGCCTCGATGCGGTAGACGAAGTCGAAGCGCCCGCGATAGATGGCGTCGCGGATCGAGATCGCGTAGACCCCACCGCGGGGCGCCGTGAAACGCAGGACAGGGTCGGGGTCGGAGCCGTTGTCGTCGGCGTAGGCGATCTCATCGCCGTCGGGGTCCCTCACCGAAAGCACCGGCTGGAACCAGCCGGGCACGGCGTCGGCGAGATAGGGAACGAGGGCCCTCGCCGCGACCTTCAGCGCGACCTCCTGTCCCGCGGCCAGGGTCAGGGGGAAGCTGTCCACCTCGCCCGGGAATATCTGGCCGTTGAGAACGATGGGTGCCGCGAGCGGGGCGGGCGCCGGAGGATCAAGGTCGAAGCGGCCGCGCTCGCGGGCTTCGGGCAGGGTGCCGACGCAGAAGACCAGGGGGTTGGAGACGCCCGAGGCCGCAACGATGCGCAGCTCCCTCTCGCCGGGCGCGGCCTTCGGGTCGATCGCCACTTCGAGCTCGACCGTCTCGTTCATCGGCGCCTTCGGCCTCGAGTCGCGGTTGATGAACCGATCGTAGATCAGCCTGAGTTCCTTGGCGCCGCGCTTTTCCAACTCGTCGAGCTCGGGGAGATCGGGCAGGGCGACATCGGCCGCTTCAGCAGAGACTGCGGCTGAGGCGGGTGCCGAGCCGGCCGGAGCCTGGGGCGCCGACTTCGCCTTCACGAGCGCGTCGATCCTTTGCCTGAGGGCCTCCTCCTGAACGCTGGACAGGAGCCCCGAAGCGCCGACATAGTCGACCACGCTCGCCCTGACCCCGCTTCCGGAGACGATCGCCATATCGGCGCCCTTCAAATACTGTCCGGCCACCGTCACCCTGAAGGTGGTGCCGGCCTGGCCCCCGGCGGGGTAGACGTAGGCGACATACGCGTCCCTCTGCTGGGCGCCCGCGACGCTTCCGAAGACCGCGAAAGCCAGGAGCGCGAGCCTCGCGCCCAGAGTTCGCCGCATCGATGAATTCCGCATATCACTCAATCTCCGTAAGCCTGCCTGAGCCCGGCGCCGCGCCGGAGGAAGGCATGATCGCCATATCGAGGCCCTGGGGCGTGGGAATCGTTCCGTCGGGGTCGATGCCCATGCGCTCCAGGATCGTGCCGAGCAGATCGCGCGGATAGACCGGGCGCTCGGCCACGGTCTCCCCCCGCGCGTCGGTGGCGCCGACCACGACGCCGCCCTTGAAGCCGCCTCCCGCGAGGAGCACGGAGAACGCCGCGCCGAAGTGCGACCTTCCCCCGTTCCAGGGCGCTTCCCAGGACACCTTCGGGGTCCTGCCGAACTCTCCGCCCCACCAGACGATCGTCGTGTCGAGGAGCCCCTTCGCCTCGAGGTCGGCGAGGAGGGCCGAAAGCCCCTTGTCCAGCTCGGGCAGCATCTTGTCCATGGCTCCGAAATGATCCTTGTGCGTATCCCAGCCCTTGTAGTTGATCGTGATGTAGGGCACCCCCTGCTCGACCAGGCGCCTCGCCATCAGGCAGGACTGCCCGAAGGTCGTCCTGCCGTAGCGCTCGCGCACTTGGTCCGGCTCGCTGGAAAGGTCGAAGACCTGCTTGGTCGGCCCGAGGATCATCTCGTAGGCCTCGCCCTCGTAGCGCTCGGCGAGCGCGAAGTCGGGAATTCCGGGCGTGGTTGCGCCCAGGGTGTCCAGGGAGTCGAGGAGGGCGCGCCTTTCCTTCTGCCGGGCGTCGGTAAGGCCCTCCGAGACGATGCCGTCGACGGCGAAGACTTTCTTGGCCGGATCGCCGCCGGTTATGAAAGGCTTGTAGAGGGGGCCGAGGAAGCCTTCCTCCGAGAAACGCCCCTGGCTCTCAGTTAGGACCACGTAGGGGGGTATCTTGCCCGCGTAGCCCGCCTTGGCGCCCTTGAAATAGGAGACGATGGCGCCCAGGGACGGGTACACCAGGCCGACGCCGGGCTCGTGGCCCGTCTGCATCATGTAGGCGGCGGTCTCGTGGGCGTTGCTGCCGTGCGTCATGCTCCTGATTATCGCGTACTTGTCGGCCATGGCGGCGAGCAGGGGCAGCTTCTGCCCGACGAAGACGCCGGGAACGTTGGTCGATATCGGACTGTCGTAGGGTCCCGTGTAGTCGCGCCCGGCGGCGGGCTTCGGGTCGAAGGTGTCGAGATGCGAGGGCCCGCCCCACATCCATATCTGGATCACGGACTTCGCGTACGGCTTGCTCTCGGCGGCGCCGGCAACTGGCGCGAGGGCGCACAACGCGGCGACCGCCGCAATGAAATATCGCATAACCTTGTTGTTCATCGTATCGCTCCCTGCGGCATCAATGCCGGTAAAGGAATTCCTTGCCGTTGACGAGGGCCCAGGCCAGGTCGGCCGCCGCCTGCCGCGAGGCGAGTCCCGGCGTTGCGAAGTATTCCCTGGCCTTCGCGGTTTCGGCCGCGGTGGGCGGCCTCGAGAGCAGTTCGAGGTAGATCGCCTTGATCTGGTCGTCGCGTTTGGCCGTCGGCATGTTGTACGCCGCCGAGAGCAGGGGGCTCGCGTCGATGCGCTTCTTCACGTCCGTCGAGTTGAGAAGATAGAGCACCTGCTCGGCGGTCGGATGATTGTTACGCTCCGATTCGAGGCCGGTGTCGCGCGCCGGCCTGCCGAACTTGACGAGGAAGGGGCTCGTGATGCTGCCGTCGGCGAGCGCGATGGTCCGCTGCGCCGGAGGTATGTAGGTGAAGGGCTCGGGGATGGGGCTCGAATAGCGCTCGCCGCTCCCGCCGATCCTGCACAACGCGTCGATGATCACCTCGGCGTCGAGCCGTCGAATCGCATAACGCGCGAAACCGGCCGGGGCGGGCGTCGCGCCTTCGCCGGGGGCGGGCAGCGAGGATTGCTGGTAGGTCCGCGAGGTGAGGATGAGGGCGTAGAGTTTTTTGACGTTGAAGCCGGAGGCGATGAACTCGTCGGCGAGCAGATTCAGCGTGCCCGGCGACGCGGGAGGATTGCCCGGCCTGATATCGTCCGCCGGCTCGACGATGCCCGTGCCCATGAGCCAGTACCAGGCGCGATTCACGAAGGCTCGCGCCAGCATCGTTTTTCCCGGGCCGGTCAGCCATGCGGCGAAAATCTTGCGGGGATCGGTGCCGTCGGGCACGATGGCGGCGGTGCCGTCGGGCAGCGTCAACCGGACATCGCCGCCTGTCGCGTCGAGCGGCCGCGGATCCGGGTAGACGATCTCCTCTTTCCATTCGAGCGTCTTCTTGTAGGCGACGCGGGAAAAAAAGGCCGCCATGCTTTGCCGAATCTCTTTGGGCCAGGCGTCGTAGCGCGCGCCGAGAAAGGCGAGGGAGACCGCGCCCGCGATCGAGGCCGGGTCCCTCCCCGGAATGGCGCGGAAAAAGTTCACCGGCGGATCGCGGAAGTTGCTCCCGCTCGAGGTGAGGAGCTCCGCGACGAAGCGGTCGTAGGGCTTGTTCGAGGCGATGGCGTCGCGGATCCAGCGATTGTAGGCCTGCACGGCGTTGGGCCAGAGGTTGGAGGGGAATTCCGACTTGATTCTGAGGAGATCGCCCCACTTGAGGCTCAGATAGTCGACGAACTCCTCCCGCTCGAGGAGCTTGGCGACGAGGGCGGCACGCTTCCCGGGGTCGGGGTCGGCGAGGAAGGCCTTGGTTTCGGCGGCGGCGGGCATCGCGCCCAGCGCGTCGAGATAGACGCGGCGGATGAAGACCGCGTCCGAGGTCGGAGCGCGCAACGCGAGCCCCGCGCCTTTCAGCGATTTCTCGACCTCGCGGTCGACGGCGTTGGCCGATATCGGCCAGGCGGCCGCCTCGTAAGGCGATGCCGCGCCCGCGGCGTGCAGGCTGGCGACGGCCGCCAGCAGCAAGACGATCGTGAACGACGTTGTGCGCATCAGTGCTCCTCGGGGGCCGCGGGCGTAGCGCCCGCGGCCCCCGCCTTTGATCGGCGGATCTCGAGCGTAAAGTGTATCGCGGAGCGCGGGCCGCAACAAGTTGAGAAGCGGGGAAAAGTGGCTTCGATCGCCGGCGCGCTTCAGGCCCGGACGGCCCAGCGGAGCTTGGCGGAACTCGAGCGGGGATTGTCGTAGCGTTCCTCGTGCCCCGGCCTGATCACCTCCGGGGAGATCGAGGAATACAGACCTCGCTCGAAGCCCGCGGCGAAAGCGGCCTCGACGCGGCGGTCCTCGCCGGAATGGAAGGCCAGGATCGCGATCCGCGCGCCGGGCTTCAGGAAGCTCGGCAGGCCGGCGAGGAGGGTCTCGAGGGCGGCGAATTCGCCGTTCACCTCGATGCGTATCGCCTGGAAGCAGCGGCGCAGCGTCCGCGTCATGGCCGGATCCTTGAAGGCGAGATGCGGGAAAACGGAGCAGATAGCCTCGGCGAGATCGCGCGTCGTGGCGAGCGACGCGCGGCGCAGCCATACGGCGCGCGCGATCTCGGCGGCCATCGCCTCGTCGGCGTTTGAGGCCAGGATCGAGCGCAGGGTCGCCTCGGAGACGCCGGCCAGATATTCGCGCGCGGACCGCCCCTTGACCGCATCCATCCGCATGTCGAGCGGGCCGTTCTGCTTGAAGCTGAAGCCCCGCGCGGGGTCGTCGATCTGCATCGAGGAGAGGCCGAGGTCGGCCAAAAAAATATCGGCTCCGGCGAGACCCCGGGCCGAGAAATAGTCGGCGATCGTCGAAAAGTTGGCGTTCACCGGGACGAAAGCGCTTTCCGGCGAGCCGGGAGGAATCGCCGATGCGAGAAGCCGCTCCGTCGTCTTTTTAAGTTCGACGGGATCGCAGTCGAACCCGTAGAGGCGCCCGCCGGGCAGGATTCGCGCGAGGATCTCGCGCGCGTGGCCGCCGTATCCAAGGGTGGCGTCGATCGCCGTATCGCCCGGCCGCGGGGCGAGCGCGCCGAGGACTTCCTCCACCATGATGGAGCGATGCATGCCGGCGGGCGTGTCGCCCCGCGCGAGCACGCGCTTGAGATCCTCGGCGTACCGCTCCGGGTCGTGTTCCTTGTATTTTTCAGAAAACGACCGCGGATGCGTGCCGCGGTACCGCTTGCGGCGGACGTGCCGCCCTTCCTCGTCGCTCAAAATGCACCCATGCGCTGGATTTTAGTGCCGATCGGGCCGTCTTGTCGATGTCCGGCCGCCAGCGAAAGGTCAACAGTTGATGCGTGAAAACCCCGTCACGCCGTCTTCCTGGCTAGCGCCATCCGTTCCTTGCGCCGCGCGAGATACCAGTTGGAAAGCAGGACAAGGATGAGCGCGCCTCCCCAGATGATATCGCGATAGAAATTGGAGACATTCTCGAACATATTAAGGCCAGTGGAGAGAATCTGGAGTATGAACACTGCGAGCACTACTCCGCCGATCTTGCCGAAACCGCCATTGGGATCGACTCCCCCGAGGATGGCGACGAGTACGCATTGCATGGTATACGCCGCGCCATAATCCGCTTTCGCGGAATTGGCGCGCGCCATCATGATCAATCCGGAAATGGAAGAAAGAAATCCCGAAACGACATAGGTCCTGAAAAGAATCCCGGCGTTGTTGAGCCCCGCGTAACGCGCGGCCTTAGAATTCGTGCCGAGCATATACACTTCCAGGCCGAACTTGCTCCGTTCGAGCATGATGCCGACGGCAAGTGCCACCAGACAGAACAGGACGAAGGAGAGCGGGAAGAAATCGAAGAATTCGAAGTTGCCGATCTGCGAGAACAGGAGCGGCAGTTTGCTCTGCGGCCGGCCTTCGGTTATTACGATGGCTATTCCAGTAAAAAGCTGCTGCGTTCCTAGCGTGGCGAGTATGGCAGGAATGCCCAGCTTCGACACGAGCGTCCCGGAAAGGGCGCCGCAAGCTAAGCCCGTAGCCAAGGCGATAAGCACGGCCACGATCAGCATGGGCGCGACTTGTTCGTTTGGGGTGCCTCGTGGCGCCACCGCTATCAAGAACTTCGCCGCGGCGATCGCGGAGAGGTTCGCGGTTCCCACGACGGCAAGATCGATGCCGCCTGTCATCATGGCGAGGCTTATGCCGATAGCCATGATGCCGTATTCCGGAAGCTGGCGCATCATGGAATTGAAGTTGGCCGGTCTCAGGAAAATGGACGGCCGAAGCGCCATCATCAGGACGAAGACAAGAACCAGCATCACGAAAAGCCGGAACACGTTGCGATCGCCGGGCGCTGATTGGCGCGCGGCGTTTTTCAGCGAAAGATTCGATTTAGCCATTTATGCGCCTTCCCTCAAGCCGTACGACGAGCCGCGACGCGGCGCTGCCGAGAAATTGCCTGCCAAGCGGTCACGCCGGTCCCGACAACGATCACAGCGCCGGTAAAGACGCGCGACCAGAAGGTCGGAATGCCTATGAGGATGAGACTGTTGGAAAGGATCGTAAGGAGCGCCACGCCGAGCGTGGTGCCGGTCAACGTCCCCACGCCGCCCGAGACGCGCGTGCCGCCAAGCACCACCGCGGCGATAACCGTCATCTCCATGCCGAGAAGGTTCGTGGGATGCGCGTTCATCATCATCGAGGCGCGAACGACTCCCGTAACGCCGGCGAGCGCTCCGGTAAAGCAGTAGATGAACATCTTTATCTTTGCCACGTTGAAACCCGTGCGCTGGGCCGACGTCTCGTCGCCGCCGATCGCGTAGATGCCGCGCCCCAGCATCGTATAACGCAGGATGAGGAAGACGAGCACGAGAGCGCCGAGCAGTATGAGGATCTGCGCCGGCATGTCGGATGAAAGCCCCAGTTGCGCGTTGTACGCCGAAAAGAGTTTTTCCTTGCCATGCGCGAGCATCGAAGGGGGAACTGGCGTCTCGCTCGCGGCGAGGACGCCTTGCATGAAGCCGATAAAAAGGCTCGACGTCCCCAGCGTCACCACCATCGTGGGAAGCCTAAATCCAGCGATCAGAATGCCGTTGATCGCTCCCATGACAAGGCCAAGCCCCGCCGCCATCGCGTAAGCGAGAATGACGGGACCTGAATAGTTGGAAGAGAGCAGAACTCTGTCGGTGATATACATGGCTAGAGACGCTATCGCGGGGAACGATACATCGATTCCCCCCGAAACAATGACCATCATTGCGCCAATCGAGAACAGTGCCGGCACGACCATCGACCGCGCGAGATCGACGAGATTGTTTCCAGTGAAGAACTGTCCCGAGCGAACCTGAATGAGGATGCTTAAGAGGAGAATCGCGCCAGCGACATAAGGCTCGGATCTTCTCAAGCTTCGTTTTAGCGAAATCATGCCCGCTCCTTTCACGCGACACCGGTGGAAATTTCACCAAGCTGCTCGGCGGTCGTCGCCTCCGGCAAGAGTTCCCTGACGATGCGACCCCCGCGCATGACGAGAATCCTGCTCGCGCAGGCCAGTATCTCAGGAAGATCGTCCGATATGATGATGACGCCGATTCCTTTGGACGCCAGCGTCCGCAGAAGTCCGTGTATGTCGTATTTCGACCCTATGTCGACGCCAACGGTCGGCCCATTCAGGATGAGCACTGAAAGATCATTGGCCAGCCATCGCGCCAAGACGACTTTCTGCTGGTTTCCGCCGGAGAGCGTTTGAACAGGCAGGGAAGGGTTTTTCGTGGCGATCGACAGATCGCTTATCCATGCCCGCACTTCGTCGCCTATCTTTTTTTCGCGCAAGAATCCAAAGGCCGAAGAAAGCTTGTCGAGTTTGGAAATGACGATGTTCCGCTTGATCGTCTGCGGCAGGAAAAGCCCTTCGGTAAGCCGGTCCGCCGGAACATAGCCGATCCCTTTCTTGATAGCCGATTTGACATTGCGAATCTTCGCCGGAACGCCCCCGACTTCGATTGTACCGGAATCGGGCTTGTAGATGCCGAATATCGACTGCACGAGCTCCGAGCGGCCCGAACCTAAAAGGCCCGTGATCCCGAGGATCTCTCCCTTCCGCAGCACGAAGGATACATCCTCGTAGGCTCCGCGAAGGCTCAAATTGCTGATGGCGAGCGCCTGATCGCCCAATGACGTTGGGCGATATGACTCCTCGCTGAACTCCCGCCCCGTCATATAGAAGGCGAATTTTCTGTCGTCAAGTTCCGCCGTGTTCCCGGAAGTGACATTCCGTCCGTTCCTGAAAATCGTATAACGTTCGGAAATCTCGAACACCTCGTCGAGCTTGTGCGACACGAAAAGGATGGAAAGCCCATCCGCCTGAAGCTTCTTGATCACCGCGAACAGCGCTTTGACTTCCTTCTTCGTGAGCGCCGTTGTCGGCTCGTCCATGATGATGAGCTTTGCGTCGTGAAGGAGGGCTCTGCATATGGCGATGAGCTGGCGTTCCGCTATCGAAAGGTTCTCGACGCGCTCGTCGAGATCGACGTCGAACCCGATCTTGGCTATCGCCTCGGACGCGATCGCCCTAGCCCGCCGGTAGTTCATGAGCTTTCGCTTAGCCATCAGCTCCATGTTCAAGGCAAGGTTTTCCATGACGCTGAGATTGGGGAAAATGGAGAAATCCTGATAGATAACCTGGATTCCCTTGGCGATCGCGTCCGTCGTGCCGACATGCTTGAAAATTCTGCCGTCGATTTCGACGCTGCCGGAGTCCGGCTTGTAGACGCCCGAGATGATCTTGATCAGCGTGGATTTCCCGCAGCCGTTTTCCCCTGCGAGGCAATGGATTTCGCCCTTGCGGATTTCCAGATCAACGCCGGATAGCGCTTCCACGCCCCCGAACGATTTATGGATATTGCTTGCCCTTAAAAAAATTTCAGACACCTGAAGCCTCCGGCTTCCCCACGGTTATCGCTGTGCCAAAGCGGCGAACCTCGCATAGGAAAACGCGGGCGGGCACTGAATCGAGCCCGTCCGCGTCGTGCGGAACGACCGGTTCCGCGCGGTTGAGCGTAGTATGGCTCAGAATCCGAAAGAGTCGACGTTCTTTTTATCAATAACGATCCAGCCCGAACCGATGAGAATCTTTTTCGAGCCCTTCGCGAACTGAAGGTTCTCATACCCCTTAAGTCCGAGATTCAAGCCGTTATTGATCGGCTCGCCCTTAAGGATCTTGACCGCGAGCGAGCAAAGAGCATAGCCGGCGTCCTTAGGATCCCAGAGAGTCGTGCTTTGAATAGTGCCGTTTTTAATGAAGGTCTTGTTCTCGTTGGGGAGTCCGGTTCCGGAGACGAACACTTTCCCTTTCAATCCCATTTCCTCAATAGCGCGGGCGACTCCGGGCGCGTCCTTGGAGGAAGTGCCCATGATGCCTTTCAGGTTCGGATATTTCTTGATGAGTTCTTTGGCGCGCTCATAGGCCTTTTCGAGGTTGTCTTCGGACTCGACGCGAGGTTCGGCCGCGAGGAGGGTCATCTTGGGATATTTCGCCTTCTGATGTGCGACGCCGCCATCCGCCCATTCGTTATGGGACGCATTGGTGACATGGCCGACCATCGTGGTATAGACGCCTTCGTAGTTCATGGCCTTCGCGAGGTTGTCCATGATGAATTCGCCGTACGCTGTGTTGTTGAAAGCCTCGATGTCGTATAACGTGTTCTCCTGGAAGGACGCCTCGTGGGTAACGACCACGATGCCTTTCTTGAGAGCTTCGCCGAGTACAGGCTCAAGCGCTGCGGGATCGACGGGAACCACGCAGATGGCGTCGACGCCCTGGGCGATGAGATCCTGGATTACCTGGGCCTGCATAGCCGCATCGGTTTTGGCGGGACCTTTCTGGAACGCGTTGAGGCCGGTGTCCTTGGCGAATTGTTTGACGCCGACTTCCATGCGGACGAACCAGGCGTTGGTGCTGTCCTTCGGAACGAGCGCGATCTTCCAGTCCTTCGACGGCTTGGATGACTTGCCGGGAAGTTTCTGCGCGGAGATGGACGCGACGGCCGCCGTCATCATCATGGCGATGACAAAGATCCTGAACGCTTTTTTCATACTCTATCCTCCTTGAAACGCGAAGCCATAAAGTTTCTTTTCCAATTCTAACAGTCACTTCCGTATTGTCAAGCATTTTAGTAAATGCACTAAAAATTTAGTAAAACGTTGACAGATTAGGAAAACTGAAATAGAAACTAGGTACACAGGAGTAATCGCTTTCGATGTCTGCTCGCACCATAGATATCGCCAAGCTTGCGGGAGTTTCCCCCGCGAGCGTGTCGCTTGCACTCAATGGAAAGCCCGGAGTCGGGGAAGCGACTCGACAGAAAATACTCCGAATCGCAGGCGAACTCGGCTACGAACTCGAAAGAGTGCCATTCAGGAGCGGGTATGGCGAAAGGCAGCCCGCCGCGGCGACCAGGGATATCTGTTTTCTCCGCATTGCCCGTCACGGACATACCGTCAATAGGGATCATGATGTCTTTATCGCCGATTATATAGAAGGTTTGGGAGCCGCTGCACGCAATTACGCTTTTTCGCTCGACGTTCAGACGTTCAAAGCGACGCCGATCCACGAGATCGTCGAAGCCGCCGCCAAGCTCAACGCTTCAGGCTTTGTCGTCCTGGGCACGGAACTATCATCGTCCGACATCGAGGAATTCTCTCGCCTACTAAAGCCGGTCGTCTTCATCGACACCTACAACGATTTCCTCGATTTCGATTTCGTCGACATGAACAACGCGGACTCGGTCTACAGGATAATATCTCATTTTCACGAGCGCGGGCACCGCAATATCGGCATCGTCACGGGAGCGATCGAGACCAGGAATTTCAAGCTCAGGGAAGAAGGATACGCGGCAAGCATGGCCGCGCTGGGCCTAAAGCGGGATACACGCTTCGATTTCGCCGTCGATCAAACCTATCAAGGAGCGCGGAACGATATGGCTAAAGCGCTCGCCCAGGGGCATCCGCTTCCCTCCGCGCTTTTCTGCGCCAACGACGTGATCGCGTGCGGCTGCCTAAAGGCCCTTACGGCGGCGGGGAAAAAAGTTCCCGATGACATTTCGCTCGCCGGTTTCGATGATCTGCCGCTTTCGGCCATCGTCGACCCGCCTCTCACCACCATTCAAGTTTCGAAAGCGAAGATAGGCCAGACCGCCGTCGAACTTCTCGCGGCCAGGATATTGAAAGATTCGGATACGCCGCCCATGAAGGTGCTCATCGGCGGGAAACTAATCCTGCGCAGAAGCGTTCAAGATATGCGCATGGCGTCTATAATAGGAGGTTCGCAATGATCAACTACTCGATAATCCTCGGAAACCTGGGGAACACGTGCGACCGGTTTCTTTCGAGCGGATACAAAGATCAGCCGTCAAAGGAAACGATGATCCGCCAAGCCTCGGAAATCAAGGGCGTAAAAGCCGTAGAACTCGTCGGAACATGGGATATCACCCGGGAGAACATCGAGGAGATCGGATCGACCCTCGCGAAGTACGGCTTAGGATGCGCCTCGATCATCCCCGACCATTTCTCGCAGAAACGTTGGGGCAAGGGCGCTTTTACGTCGAAAGACCCTTCCATCCGAGCCCAGGCCCTCGAGGAGACTTGCACAGCTGCCGAACTCGCCCGAAAGCTGGGCTGCGGCATCATAAACCTATGGCCGGGCCAGGACGGCTACGACTACATTTTCCAGGCCGACCACAGGCTTGAGCGGCGTTGGCTCATCGACGCGGTGCAATCCGCGGCGAAAGCTTATCCCGACATCAGATTCAGCCTGGAGTACAAGCCCAAAGAACCCCGCACCCATTCGACCATGGCTCGAGCCGCCGACACGCTGCTCGTAGCCAGGGAAACGGGTATGCCCAATGTCGGCGTCACCATCGACACCGGACATTCGCTGGCGGGCGGCGAGAACATGGCGGAAGCGGCCGTCATGCTGGCTGACTTCGGCAGCAAATTGTTTCATCTCCATTTCAACGACAATTACCGTTCATGGGACGACGACATGATCGTCGGCTCGGTCCACTTCGCGGAGTATATCGAACTCATGTTTTGGTTGAAGGAAATCGGCTACGACGGTTGGTACTCCATGGACCAATATCCGTACCGCGAGGACGGCCAGGAGGCGCTGCGCGCCAGCGTCGAATTCGTGCAGGGCATCGAGGCGATGCTCGACGACGCGACAGTTAAAGAGTTGCGCGCCATCATCGCGATAGGCGATCCCATAGAGTACACGCGTTGGCTGCGCTCGAAACTGTTCAGGAATCGATAGTCGGCAATGACGATCGGCAAAAGGAAGGGGGCGAGCCTTTCAGGCTCGCCCCCTTCCCGTATTTTCAGCGCAGCACGCCTTTTTTTATGGTCATGCAGCC
>JAJTBU010000321.1 GCA_021286735.1 bacterium | reverse complement strand
GAAGTCGAACTCTTTCCCGACGGCCACATCGGGCTCGCGGGCACCTCTTTCCTGGCGGGAGCGGGGCATCTGCTCGATTGGGATATTCCGACCTTCATGCGTTCCGCCGGAGCCTCGCTCGCCGAAACCATCGGGCTCTGCACAAGAAACCCGGCGAGGCTTCTATCGCTCGGCGACCGGTTCGGCGTCCTCTCGCCGGGCGCGCCGGCGGATATGGTGCTTTTCAGGCTCGGGAAGGCGGGCGAACCGCTGAGGATCGAGAAGACGGTCATCGCGGGACAGGAAATGTTCTCGGCTTGATCCGATTGATCAGGGAAGCAAAGATGGGACCAGGGCGGCTCGAACGCCCGACCTGCTGCTTAGAAGGCAGCTGCTCTATCCAGTTGAGCTATGATCCCAGGCATCGGGATGGGCGGATTTGAACCGCCGATCTTCTGCTCCCAAAGCAGACGCCTTAGCCCCTAGGCTACATCCCGGAAGGCTGGGACACGCTAGTCCAAAATTGAAGCCATTGTCAATATATGTTTTGTCAAGTACGACTGTTGACACCGTGCGAAAGTGATTTATAATACTCCGGCCTCCTTATATAATCATAAGGATTACGATCCTAAGGATCACGAGACCAGCCACCCTGCAAGGAGTTACTATGTCGTTCGCCACCGATCACATCAAAAACGTCGCCTTAGCCGGCCACGGGAGTACCGGCAAGACAACGCTCCTCGAACACCTCCTCTTCCAGGGCGGAGCGATATCAAAGCCTGAAACCATCGAATCCGGCAAAACCGTAAGCGATTTCGGCGAAGACGAGATCGCGCGAAAGATATCAGTCCGCTCCTCGCTGACCCACCTGAGCGTCCGCGACACGAAGATCAACTTTATCGACGCCCCCGGCTCCTCCGACTTCGTCGGCGAAGTCATCCTGGCCTTCAGGGCCTGCGAGAGCGCCCTCATCCTCATCGACGCCAAGTCCGGCGTCCAGATCGAGACCATCAAGCTCTGGAGGAACCTCGACTCGCGCTCCAAGCCCCGCATGGTCTTCGTGACGCGCATGGACGAGGATCGCGCCAACTACTCGGCCGCCCTCGAGGATATAAAGACGAAGTTCAAGGTCGCCCCGGTTCCCGTCACCATCCCCATGGGCGAGGGCCTTGAGCTCAAGGGTGTCATCGACGTCATCAACCAGAAAGCCTACCTGAAGCCCGCGAACGGCGAGCAGAAGGAAACCGCATCCGACATCCCGGCCGAATACGCGGACGCCGTCGAGGAGGCCCGCCTCCAGCTCTGCGAAGCCGCCGCCGAAGGCTCCGACGAGCTTATGGAGAAGTACCTCGACGAGGGCCAGCTCGGCCAGGAGGACATAGTCGCCGGCCTCCGCTGCGCGCTCGCCCAGGCCAAGGCCGTTCCCGCCTTCGCCGGATCGGGACTCAAGAACGTCGGCACGGCCGCCCTCCTCGAGTTCATCGCCACGATGGCGCCCAGCCCTCTTTCCCTCGGAGCCGAGGAGATCGTGGACGCCGACGGCGCCGATCAGCAGGTCGCGGTGGATCCCGCGAAGCCCGCCACGGCCATGATCATCAAGACCCAGATCGACCAGTTCTCCGGACGCCTCTCCTTCCTCAAGGTGATCACCGGAACCCTCGCGCCCGACCTCGAGATCGTCAACGTCCGCGACGGCCGCAAAGAGCGCCTCTCCAAGGTCTACACCGCCCAGGGCAAGAAGATCGAGGAAGTCCCCGCCCTCGCCGCCGGCGACATCGGCCTCATCACCAAGTCGGCCAGCCTCAAGACGAACGACACCATCTCGGCGATGGACAAGCCCTTCGCCTACAAGCCGCTCAAGCTGCCGACCCCGGTCCACCTCATCGCCATCTCGGCCGCCAACAAGAAGGAAGAGGACAAGCTCAACGAGATGCTCTACAAGGCGGCCGAGGAGGATCTCACCTTCCAGGTCAACTTCAACGCCGAAACCAAGGAGACGGTCATCGCCGGCATGGGCGAGTTGCAGATCAACATGATTCTCGACAAGATCAAGAATCAGGCCAAGATCGTCGCCGAAACGAGGATTCCGCGCGTCGCCTACCGCGAGACCATCACCAAGAAGTCCGGCGCCGAGTACACCCACAAGAAACAGACCGGCGGCCACGGCCAGTACGCGCGCGTAGTCTTCGAGGTCGAACCCCTCGAGCGCGGAACGGGCTATCAGTTCGAGAACAAGCTCTTCGGCCAGTCGGTGTCGCGCGGCTTCATCCCCGGCATCGAAAAAGGCATCCACCAGGCCATGGAGAACGGTGTCGTGGCCGGGTATCCCGTCGTCGACGTCAAGACCTCCATCACCGATGGCAAGGAGCACCCCGTCGACTCTTCGGAGATGGCCTTCAAGATCGCCTCGAGGGGCGCCTTCCGCGAGGGCACGAAGACGGCCAACCCCGTCCTCCTCGAGCCCATCATGGACCTTCGCGTCTTCGCCGAAGAGAAGAATCTCGGCGATGTCATGTCGGACCTCTCCGGCAGGCGCGGCAGGATTTCCGGGCAGAACCCCATCGGCGGCGGCATCATCGAGGTGGACGCCCAGGTTCCCCAGGCCGAACTCCTGCGCTACGCGATCGACCTGCGCTCGATGACCTCGGGCACCGCCTCCTTCGAAGTGGACTTCTCCCACTACGCCCCCATCACCGGCAAGATCGCCGAGGACGTGATCAAGGCCGCCCAGGCCTTCAGGACGGCCGAAGCCGAGGAAGAGTGATAATCGGCAAAGCCGCGTAAGCGAAACAGCTGAAAAGCTAGGTCAAGCGAAGAAGGCCCGCCGGCATCGCCGGCGGGCCTTCTTTATCGTAGGGGAATCGCTGATACCGTCGCGGCTTCCTTCGGCTTCACCGGGGCCTC
>JAJTBU010000320.1 GCA_021286735.1 bacterium | reverse complement strand
GCCTACTGCGGAGCGGTATCCGCCTCGGTGGGATCGGGCGCCGGCATCGCCTATCTGAGCGGCGGAGCCTACGCCCAGATCGCCGGCACGATAACCAACGCCATAGCCACCGCCAGCGGCATGGTCTGCGACGGGGCGAAATCCTCCTGCGCGGCCAAGATCGCCACCGCGGTCTCCTCCGCCATCCTCGCCTACGAGATGAGCGTCAAGGAGCGGGGCTTCGTGGCGGGCGAGGGCCTGGTGGGCGACGATGTCGAGGCGACGATCCGCAATATCGGCGAAGTCGGCTCCAAAGGCATGCGCCCCACGGACATCGAGATCATAAGGATCATGCTCGATAAATAGGAGGCGGCGCAGGAAGCGAGCCGCGCGAGTCGTGTCGGTGGCTGCCGCTCAAAGAAGGGCAAAGAGAAGCGCCTGGAACCGCAGTAAAATCGCGGTTCCGGGCGCTCTTCTTTTATGAAACCCGATCAGAAGCCCACGGTATACTGCAACTGCACCTTGTAGGACCACGCGTCGCCATAATCGACGACCACGCCCGTCTGCACGGACGAACCCGAGAAGTTGTACCTAAGGTAGGGGTACAATTCCAGGCCGTCGTTGTACCAGACGTCGCCGTTCCCGTAGGAGGCTGAGCCGCCCAACGTGAAGGGGATCGTCGGAAAGGTGTACTCGGCGTTGACCTTGCCGCCGTAGCGGAGGTCGGCGTCGACGAGGTTGAGGTCGGCGAAAGCGTGCAATGTCACGGGGCCGTTCCTCCAGGAGCTGTCGAGGAAGAAGTCGTTCTCCATCGTCACGTCGCGGTAGGTGTATCCCAGGGTGAGCCCGAAATTCCTGATCGCGGTCAAGGACGCGCCGATCGAGGCTTCCCTGTTGCCGTTCGCGAGCGGCTCGAGGCGGAGCGATGACTTGAGGATCGCGAAGTCGCCCGCGACCCACTGGAGGCCGAAGTTGGGCCGCGAGTAGGTGATCTCCGCGCTCTGTTCGGCCACGGGGATGGGGATGAAGGCGCCCAGCGAGAGATTCTTCGCGGGCAGCACCTGGACCAGGACGCCCGTCTCCGCGTTGGCGATCCGCGAGGAGAAGCCCGTGGTGTCGAAGTTGCGGAATCGGTAATCGTCGCCGCCGTAGACTTTGCCGGCGGTGAAGCGCACGAAGCCTGTGAACATCGCGAAGGAGCCCGAGTAGTCGTGGAGGTAGATCGGATAGACGCTTCCGTCGCCGTCCCATTCGGCGGTCATCGACCAGTTCACCAATTTGCCCGCCCAGTTGAACGTCAGCGAATTGTAGGGGCCCTGGTCGGTCGCGTAGCCCATCCAGTTGGGGCCCGCGCTCGTTGTCCCGTCGCTCTTGTAGAGGTTGAAGAGCCCGCGGTTCCACATGCTCAACTTGGGAGGGGCTGCCTCCTGCGCGGCCAGGGGAAGCGCCGCCGCGGCGACGCAGACAATGAGCGCGGCGAGGGCGCGCGCCGACCGCCATCGAGAGCGCATAACGCAAATTTTCGTCTTCATGGTTTCCTCACTCGCTTATCTTGGCGGCGTAGTGCCCCCAGCCGTAGGCCGCGTCATAGGCCGCCTTCGTCCCCGTCGGAACCTTTATCGCGAGTCCCGCGGGTATCGCGTTGCCGTTGTCCAGGAAGACATTCGCGAAGGTCTCCGGCGGCGTCGTCGCCTGGACGTTGACCGTCGTCAATGAGGCGCAGTTGTAGAATGCCGCGTTGCCTATATAGGTCACGGCCGAAGGGATCGCGACAGAGGCGAGGCCGCTTCCCCTGAAGGCGTTCTGGCCTATCGAGACGAGGGGCGCGGGGAGGGTCAGCGCCGTCAGGTTCGCGCAGCGCAGGAAGGCGTTGGATCCGATCCGCGCCACGCTCGGCGGGATCGTGATGGAGGTCCCCGAAAAATCCGAACACGCCCAACTTTCGATGGCGACCACGGGCTTGCCCCGCCACCATGCGGGGATCGTCACCGGGCCCTGCGCGGTGCTGTTCGACACGCTGTACCCCGAGCCGCTCTCCGCGTAGCTCAGGCCTTCCGTCGCGGGGACCCACTTCGCGTAGAGTGTGACGTCGGCGAGCGGGTCGTAGGGGAAGCTCACCTTGCTGGCCTCGGAGAGCGCGGCGTCGCCGTACCAGCCCGCGAAGGCCTGTCCCTCCAGCGCGGGCACCGGCATAGTCGCGATGAGGGATGCCCTGCGGTCCTGCACGGCCGAGCCGCCGTTCTCCTCGAACTGGACGCTGTAGATGCCCATGGAAGCGAAGCTCGTGAAGAACTGGGAGCATCCCGACAGCAGGAGCGCGCCGCAGAGCGCCGCGGCGAAAGCCGCCTGGGTTCTTTTCATGAATAGCCTCCCTATGCGATTGTCCGTTTTTTATTGTAACGGAAAGGGCGCCGCAAAAAAAGCGCCGGGGCGCGGGCCGCGGGCGGCGGGCCGGCGCCGTCGATCGGATCAGCCGGCTTGCCCGGCGAGCCAGCGGCGGAGGGGCGGCAACGTGTCCGCGGCCAGATCGACCAGATCCGTCGCCATCTCCTCTTCGTAGCGGGAAAGGATAAAGTCCGTGAGATCTTCGTCGAACCGCGGCTGGTCGAGGCTGACCAAGAGGTCCCCGACCGACCAGGATGGGGCCGCCGCGCCCGCGGCCCTGCCGCCCGATAGCGGCAACTGCAACGGCAGGGCTGGCGCGCGCCGCTTCAGGCCGAACAGCTCGACCAGCGAATTCCGCGTCCGCGGCTCCTCGCGGAAAAGGTAGAGCAGGTCGAGGGTGGCGACATATTTTTCCTCGCCGTCCGCCTGGAGGATCCTCGGGATGATCTCCTCGATGCTCTTCCGCCGCAGCTTGAGGATCGTGATGAATTTCCCGCCCCCTTCGATGAAGCCCGCCACGACATCCGCCCAGCTCTTGGTCTGCACG
>JAJTBU010000319.1 GCA_021286735.1 bacterium | reverse complement strand
TCCTGAAAGTGAGCGACATCGGGCCGTTTTTCGTCGCGATGGCCGTTTTCTCGGGCGCCGTCGAAGCCTCGGGGTACCTGGACGCCATAGCGCCGGCGCTGCGCGCGTCGACGCAGTTCCTGGGCCTCTGGTCCGTCTTCCTCCTGCCCCTGGTCATCATCGGATTGTCCCTCGTCGGATTCCATCCTTTCATGACGATCGTGCTCTTCGGCACCGTGCTCGCCAAGGCGGGCATGCCCGTGCCCCCCATCGCGATCGCCCTCGCCCTGGCCACGGGAGGCGCCGCCTCCTACATGATCTCCCCCTTCGCGGGAATAATCATGTCGGTGGCGAAATACACGGGCTCGAAGGCGTCGCAGGTCGCGATGCGCTGGAACGGCGCATTCAGTCTGATTTTCTACTCCATGGGAATCATATTCTCCCTCGCGTGGGGATTTTTGTTCGGCCGATGAAGGCCGGGAGGTTTCAATGAACGGCAATGAGACAGGCGCCTTCACCCCCAAGCTCGACAATGTCGCCATAGCGGTGGCCGAGGGCGGAATCGCGCTCGGCACGAGGCTCGAGGGTGGCATCGTCACCTTGGAGAGCGTGCCGCAAGGCCATAAAGTGGCTCTCGTCGACCTCAAGCCCGGCGACGCGATCCTGCGCTACGGGCAGGTCATCGGGTATGCGGCGCGCCTCCTGCCCAGGGGAAGCTGGATCGAGGAGTCGGCGGTGGTCCTGCCGAAGGCCCCCGACGTCGACGAAATCGACGCGCTTCCTTTTTCCCCCCCCGCCCGCGATCTCGCGTTCGAGGCATCGCTCGACCGGGAGCTGGCCGGGCTTTCGGGCATCAGGTTCGAAGGATACAGGAACCCCGACGGAAGCGTCGGATCGCGGAACATGCTCGGCATCGTTCCGAGCGTGCAGTGCGTCGCCGGCGTGCTCAATATCGCGGCGGCGAAAATCGAGAAGGAACTCCTGCCGAAGTATCCGCACGTCGACGGGGTGGCGGCGCTCAACCACGGCTACGGATGCGGCGTGGCGATAGACGCGCCGAACGCGGAAATCCCCATCCGCACGCTGCGGAACCTGGCCAGGCACCCCAATTTCGGCGGCGAGGCCCTCATCGTGGGCTTGGGCTGCGAAAAGCTGGCGCCCGAGCGGATAGCGCCATCATGTGCGGGCTGCCAAGGCCGCGCGGCGGTGGGGGGCGGCGCGGCTGCCGCACCCGCGGGCGCTTCCGACATCGTCATCCTGCAGGAACAAGCCGGATTCGCGGGCATGATCGCCACCCTAATGGCCGAGGCCGAAAAGCGGCTGGAGCGCCTCGAGGCCCGCCGCCGCGAGGCCATCCCCCTCTCGGAGCTCGTCATCGGCGTGCAGTGCGGCGGCTCGGACGCCTTCTCCGGAGTGACGGCGAATCCGGCCATCGGGTACGCGGCCGACCTCCTCGCCCGCGCGGGGGCCACCGTCATGTTCTCCGAGGTGACCGAAGTCCGCGACGGCATCCACCTCCTCGCCGCGCGGGCGGCCGATCCGGAAGTGCGGCGCAGGCTTCTCGAAGAGATGCGCTGGTACGACGTCTACCTCGCCAATGGCGGCGTCGACCGCAGCGCGAACCCCACGCCAGGCAACAAGAAGGGAGGCCTCGCCAACATCGTCGAAAAAGCTCTGGGCTCCATAGCAAAATCGGGCAGGGGCGTCATCGAGGGCGTGCTGTCGCCGGGCGAGCGCTCGTATGAACACGGGGAGGGCCGCCGCATGAAGGGCATCGTCTTCGCCGCCACGCCCGCCAGCGACTTCGTCTGCGGAACCGAGCAGCTGGCCTCGGGTATCGTGCTGCAGGTTTTTTCGACGGGACGAGGCACGCCCTACGGGCTCGCCATGGCGCCGGTCATCAAGATCGCCTCGCGCAGCGCCATCGCGAAATCCTGGCCCGATCTTTTCGATCTGGACGCTGGGAAGATCGCCACGGGCGATTCGACGATCGAGGAACTCGGCAAGGAGCTTTTCGCGATGATCCTCGACGCGGCAAGCGGGCGCTATGAGCCTTGGGCCGATCGCCACGGGATCGCCAACGATCTTGTAGTCTTCAACCCGGCGCCCATAACCTGATCGCTCCGATCAGGAGCGCAGCCGGATCAGCGCCGCAGCGATCTCCGCGAAGCCCGCGCCGCCTTCCTTGGACGCGACGAAGGCGGGCAGGCTCACCATCATGTCCCGATAGCGCATGACGTTGGCGACGCCGCAGGCGCGGGGGAAGTGCGCGAACATCGGCTCGTCGTTGGGGGAATCCCCCGCGAAGACGACCGACTCCCGGTCGCGCGCGTCGTCGTAGCCGAAGCGCTCCGACAGGTAGTGGAGCGACATGGTCAGCTTGTCGTAGTCGCCCATCCAGGCGTTGACGTGGATGGAACTGACCTTGGCCCTGACGCCCTCCTCATCGCAGATCGCCTTGATCTTGAGCGCGTCGGAGAGGGGAAGGACGGGCTCCTCCTCGGCGAAGTCGATGGCGATGTCGTAGAGGCGGGCGAACTGGTCGCGGGCGGTCCGGCAGCCGGGCACCTCGGCCAGGGCGCGCTCGAGCACGCGGGCGAGGGCGGGGGCGTCGTTGCGCACCGCGCTGGGGTGGGTGATCGAGCGCATATGCTTGCCCTCGGCCTCCCAGAAGACGAAGGCGCCGTTTTCGCCGACCACGCCGTCGACGGGCCATTCGCGGGCGATGAGGTCGCACCAGCCGGCCGGCCGGCCGGTGATCGGCACCACGGCGAGGCCGGCTTCCTTGAGCTTCCAGAGGGCCGCGTAGCTTTCGGCCGGCAGCTTGCCTTCGGTGGTGAGGGTGTCGTCGATGTCCATCAGTACGTAGCGGATGGCGCGCGCTTGGGCGGCCGTCATTTCGCGGAGCGGTTGCATGGGTGCGAGAGTATCACAGGTCATGGGG
>JAJTBU010000009.1 GCA_021286735.1 bacterium | reverse complement strand
CGCGCGCGGCCAGGTCGGGGCTGCCGGGAGCCTCGTAGCGAACCTTGTAGAGCCCGTCGGGGAAACCGAAGAAATCGTAGAGCTGGGAGGGCGCGGCCGAGGAAGTCACCCTGAGGTCGGGCCTGACCCAGTGGGCGGAGACCACGAGGACGGCGCGCGGCTTGGGCAGCGAGGCCGCGAGGGCGGCCAGGGATTCCGTGTAGGCGTTTTGGGCGACGACATTCATCGGCGAACCGTGTCCCACGAACAGAGCGGGCATTCGTTCCATTATCGTAACCTCCCTTTATCGAAGCTGCTTTCACGAAGCGAGGCGCCGGCTTCGCGGCCGCGCGCGGAAAAAGCGACCCCCGAGGGTTCGGCCGACAGGCGCAGATGGCGCCAGGGGCCTTCCGGCCTCGCGGCGAGGACGGGCGCCAGGGCCGCGGCCAGCCGGTCGGCGGATTCGGCGCCGACGGTGAGGGCCATGAGTGTCGGGCCGGCGCCGGAGAGCCAAGCGGCCGCGGCGCCTCCCCGCAGGCAGGCGTCCATCACCTCGTCATAGCCGGGTATCATGGCTTTTCGATAGGGCTGGTGCAGGCGGTCGTCGCAGGCGGCCCCGAGCAGCGCCGCGTCGCCTTTCTCGAAGGCGAGGACCACGAGTGCCGCCCTGCCCACATTGAACACGGCGTCGCGGCGGCCGACGGCGGCGGGCAGGGCGGCCCTCGCCTCCCGGGTAGGCAGCTCGAAGGGCGGCACGAGGGCGTGGAAGCCCCAGGAGGGCTCGACCGCGCAGCGCGCGCAGACGACCCGCCCGCGGCCCGAAGCTTCCGGCGCGCCGGCTTCGGCGATGGACGCGCAGAAGCCGCCCATCGCGGCCGGGGCCGCGTTGTCGGGATGTCCCTCGAGTTCCGCCGCGGCGTCCAGGATGAAGCGCCGCTCCTCCGCCGAGAGCGGCCGCCCCGGATCCCGGTTTTCGCTCAACAGAAGGGCGGCGGTCGCGCCGCCGACGATCATGGCCGCGCTCGAGCCCAGGCCGCGGGCGGTCGGGATCCGCGCTTCGATCGAAAGGCGCACCCGTGGCGCCGTCATGCCGAGAAGCGCGGCCGCGCGGCGCATCGCGACGAGGAAGAGGTTGTCCGGTCCGCGGTATTTTTCCTCGCAGCCCTCGACGCTGGTCGCGTCGGCCGGCTCGATCGAAAAGCGGTTGTAGAGCGAGAGCGCAATGCCGAGGCTGTCGAAGCCCGGGCCGATGTTCGCCGTGGTCGCGGGGACCCTGATCTCGAAGGTCATGCGCGGGTTCCCATTTTCTCCCTGGCGTAAGCGGCGAGGGCCTCCTCGGCGTCGCCAACCGCGAGATCGCGGTCGTGAAGCACTTTCTTGCCCGCCAGGGCCGCGATCGGAGCCGGCATGGCTATGCCCGTCAGCGCCGAGAGCCTCGCCGCGAGGCTCAGGTCGCCCCGCCCCGCCAACTCGGCCGGAGCGCCCGCGGCCGCGACGCCGGAAGTTCCGGCGCCATCGCCTTCCCCCTCGCCCAGAGCCGCCAGGCAGACCCGCGGGAATTTGAAGGGGCTGGCCGTGGCGGCCACGACTATCGGCGTCAGCGGGTCGAGGCCGGCGGCGGCCCGCAGGGCCACTTCCACCGCCGTGGCGGTGTGCGGATCCACCAGGGCGCCGCAGCTTTCCCACAGGCGCGTGATCACGGAAGCCGCCGTGCGGTCGCTGCACCAGCCCGAGGCGAAGTCGGCGATATAAGCCTTTTCCTTAGGGCCGATCTCGAAAGCGCCTTTCGAGGCGAGCTCGCCCATCAGCGAGGCGACCCTGGCCCCGTCGCCGTCCGAGGCCATGAAGAGAAGGCGCTCGAGGTTGCTGGACACGAGGATGTCCATCGAGGGGCTCTCCGTCTTCAGGAGTTCGCGGCGGCGGTCGTAGATTCCGGTCTCGAAGAAGTCGGCGAGCACCTTGTTGGCGTTCGAGGCGCAGATGAGCATGCCGATCGGCAGCCCCATCTCCTTGGCGTACTTGGCGGCGAGGATGTCGCCGAAGTTGCCCGTCGGCACCGCGACGTGCATCAGGTTCCCGGGGCCCAGCGCCCCGCGCGCGGCGAGATCGCGCCAGGCCGCCACATAGTAGACGATCTGCGGCAGGAGCCTGCCCACATTGATGGAATTGGCCGAGGAGAGCCGCGGCCCCGCGAGCGGCCCCGCGAGGGGCCCCTCGCCGCGCGCCGCGCGCTCGAAGATGCGCTTCACGGCGCCCTGGGCCTCGTCGAAATTGCCCGCCACGCCGACCACGAAGCGCCGCTCGGCGCCCACGGTCGTCATCTGGAGGCGCTGGATCTCGCTTGTGCCGCCGCTCGGATAGAACACCGCCGTGTGGACGCCCTCGACGCCGGACAGCCCCTCGAGGGCGGCCGAGCCCGTGTCGCCCGAGGTGGCGGTGAGGACGAGGATGGGCTCCTTCCGGCCGAGCCGGTCGAGGCTTTCGCGCAGGAGGCCGCCCAGGACGCTCAGGGCGAGGTCCTTGAAGGCGCAGGTCCGGCCGTGGAAGAGTTCCAAAAGGTACAGGGCCTGGCCGTTCCCCTCGCCCGGCATGGGCAGGAGGACGAGCGGCGCGACCTCGGGACAGTCGAAATAAGGCGCATCGGCTCCGGTCGCGCCGCGGCCGTAGGCTTTTTCAAGGATCGGGTCGAGCGTGGCCGCCTCCCAGTTCGGGAAGAAGGGCGCCAGGACGAGGCGGGCGAGCTCGGCGTAGGAGAGGGGCGCGGGATCGAAGACGCGTCGAGGCAGAGGGGGCAGCCAAGCGGGCGCGTAGAGGCCTCCGTCGGGCGGCATACCGTTGACGATAGCCGTCTCTATGCCGACGGGGACCTCCGCCCCGCGGCCCGGTGTCGCTCTCGTGCTCACGAATCTAATAGGCTGCATCTACATACAATAAAGCACTTCGAACCATAAAAAAAGCCCCGCAGAGGCCTTGGCGGCTTCCGCGGGGCGTTCCGGCGCCCTGGGGGCGCCTCGGATCAGACTTTCGTGAAATCGAGGGGGGCGCCGTTCGCGCGCTTGCCCAGCTCGATATTGAGCATGAACACTCCCTGGGCGTTGTTGCCGATGAGTTCGAGGGACTGGAGGATCTCGGCGTCGTTCTTCTCCTCCTCGACCTGCTCGTCGATATACCAGCGCAGGAGATTCTCGGTGGCGTAGTCCTTCTCTACGCGGGCGAGCTCGACCAGCTCGCGGATGCTCGCGGTCACGAACTGCTCGTGCCTGAGGACCTGCTGGAAGAGCTCCTTTACGCTTCCCTCGGCGAAGGCTGGCGCGTCGATCTGGGCGTACTTGACGGCGGCGCCCTGGTCCACGAGGTAGGCCGCGAATTTCATCGCGTGGAACATTTCCTCGTGATACTGGACGGTGAGCCAGGAGCCTATGCCGGCGTACCCGGTTTCCTTCATCTTCGCCGCCATGGCGAGGTAGAGATAGGCGGAATACATTTCGCGGTTGATCTGCAGGTTGATTCTATCGGTCATCGTTTTGGAAATCATGGCAATCCTCCATATTGGCGATACTTCGGCGCGTCGTGCTGAATGACTTTCGGCGCGCCCTGCGTACGTCAAATATAGTGTTTTCCGATTATAGAAGCAAATGCGGGCTCCCGCGGCCAGCCGCGCGCGGCCGAGGTCAGGGGCGCCGGCCTATCGGCGCCAGAGGGCGATCGGGGTCCAGCCGCGGGCTTCGCCGAAGGCCAGGGCGGAGGAGAGTTCTGCGCGCCGGGCCGGCAGGGGCTCCCAGCGGCCCGGCAGCCCCAGGCAGCGCGCGGCCTCGGCGAAGTGGCGCATCCCGATGCCGATATCCAGGTTCTGGAGGCGCACCTCGCCCAAACTGTGGTTGTAGAGCCGGTCCTCGTCCATGAAGATGAGCCAGCTCGGGCCGCTTCCGAAACTGACCAGCCGCCAGGGCTGCTTGTTCGACGCCGAGGGGGCGCCGCGCAGGGCCTGAAGCGCCTCCGCCCAGGCTCCGGCCGGCCGCTCGCCGTCTATCGGTCTTTCGCCGTCGGCCGAGAAGACGATCTGGTCCAGGGATTGCCGCGTGCGGCGCTTCGCCGAGCCGGTCACGATGCGGTCCGCCACGCTCCGCCTGCCGGCCGGCCTTCCGACGGCGATCACCGCCGGAACAAGCTCGCCGGGGGCCGTCGCCGCGATCTGGGCCGCCTTCCCCCTCGAGAAGACGCCGCCGATCCAGCAGGTCGCCCAGCCCTGGGCGGTCAGGTCGAGCACGGCTTTTTCGAGGACGTAGCCGGCGTCCTCCATCGATCCGGGAACCGGCGCCACCGCCGAAACGATGTAGGCTGAGGCCCCCGAGACGAGGCCGTAGGTGCCCAGCCGCACCGGCTTGGCGTCAGGCTCGCCGACATAGAGCGCCAGGCGCACCGGGCGGCCAAAGGGGGCGGGCTCGTTCGCCGCGCCGCGCAGGACAGCCTCGATGGCGGCCGCCTCGGCCCCGGTCAGCCTGGATCCGTCGAAACTGCGCGTCGAGCGGCGCGTCTCCATAGCGTCGAGCATGTTCATTAGGCCTCGGCCTCCGCTTTCTTGCGCCGCTTGGCGCCGTACATCTTGGCGTCGGCCAACCGGACGAGCTCGTCGAAGTCGAAGGGCGCCTTGGGGTCGAAAAATGCGATGCCCACGCTCACCGAGAGCGTGAACATGATTCCTTCCTTGCTGTTGTGGAGCGCCATGTTGTCGGAAAAACGGTCCAGGAGGCGGTCGATGCAGCCCTCGGGCACGTCCAGGGCCAGGACGACGAACTCGTCGCCTCCCCAGCGCGCGATGATGTCCGAATCCCTGAAGCTCCTGCGCAGGATGGAGGCGGCGGTCATCAGCGCCGCGTCGCCCTGGGAATGCCCGAAATTGTCGTTGATGTCCTTCAGGCCGTCGATGTCGAGGAAGAGGAGTCCCAGCCCGTGGCCGTTGCGGATGGCGTGCTTGATCTCCTGCCTGGCGGCGAGGTTGAAGCCGCGCCGGTTGTAGAGGCCCGTCAGGTCGTCGGAGACCGCGATCGAGTGCAGGCGCTCCTCCTCCTGCTTGCGGACGGCGATGTCCCTGATCAGGAGGAGGAGGAGGTTCGGCTTGCCTTCGGCGTCCGGGATAATCTTGGCGCTCACGTCCGCCCAGAAGCTCGAACCGTCGAGGCGGAGGAGCCTGTACTCGCCGCAGTAGGGCGCGGCGGTGAACATGAGCTTGAGGAGCTGGCCCTCGGCCACGTGCATATCCTGCGGCGCCACGAACTCGAGGAGGGAAGCTCCGTTCATCCGGCCGGGATCGGCGACGCCGAACATCTTCTCCGCCTGGATATTGAAAGTCTGGATGACGCCGTCGAGGGAGGTGACGACGACGGCCTCCGGCGCCAGCTCGACGATCGTCTGGCAGAGCAGCTCGCTGTCGCGCTGGGCTTTCTCGGCCGCCCTGATGCCGGAAACGTCGAGCAGGGTCGAAAAGAGGCAGGGGCGGCCTTCGATGGCGACGGTGACCGTCGTGCACTTGCCGGAGAGGAGGCTCCCATCCTTTTTCCGCGCCGAGAAGGCGAAGGAATCGGCATGCCCCTGCCGTTCCAGGTTCTCGAGCAGCTCGCCGGGCGCGTCCTCATCCACGAAATCGAAATCGGCGGGAACGCGCCCGACAATCTCGTCGCGAGCGTAACCGAGGGCGGCGCAGAAAGGCTCGTTGGCGTCGAGAAGCCTGCGGTCGTCGGCCGCGACGATAGACATGGGCACTGGGCTCAGCCTGAACACTTGTAGCAGGGCGACATCGGCGGCGACAAACGATGGCAAGGCTCACCTCACTGAAGGGCGTTCCAGCGGAAACAGCTGGTCAAATGATCGTTGATTATGCCGATCGCCTGCAAGTGTGCATAGATGGTCGTAGTGCCGACGTAGGAGAACCCGCGCCGCTTCATGTCCGCGGCGATCCGGTCCGAGAGCGGCGACGAGGTCGGGATATCGGCCATGGTCTCCCAGCGGTTGACGACGGGCGCGCCTCCCGTCCATGACCAGATGTAGGCGTCGAAGCTGCCGAACTCGGCGGCCGTCTCCAGGAAGGCCTTCGCGTTCCGCACCGCCCCGAGAATCTTGGCGCGGTTCCTGATGATGCCCGCGTCCAGCACGAGCGCCTCGACCTCGGCCTCGCCGTAGCCGGCGACCTTTTCGCAGTCGAAGCCGTCGAAGGCCGCCCGGAAGTTCTCGCGCTTGCCCAGGATCGTCCGCCAGGAGAGGCCGGCCTGCATTGTCTCGAGAAGAAGGAACTCGAAGTGCCTGCCCTCGTCGTGGACGGGCGAGCCCCATTCCTCGTCGTGGTAGCGGACATAGAGGGGATCAGTCCCGCTCCAGGGGCAGCGGGCGACCTCGGGCGCGGAGCGCGCCGGCTCGTGATTCTGTGGCGTAGGGAACCTCGCTTGCGATGCCGAACATCGCGATGTAGGGCCAAGTCTAGGGTCAGTCCCGCGACAAGTCAAGGAAGGAATGCGGGGGAAAAACGAGCCGCGCCGCGGCCGACTCCCCGTCAATCCCGCTTCTTTCTGCGCGACAGGGCGAGGCCGCCGAAACCCGATATGATCGCCATGTAGAACCCGAAATCGTACCACCACCCGCTGTTGTTCGGTTCGTAGAGGCGGATGTTCCCCTTGAATATCCCCACGATCAGAGAGAGGGGGGCGATCCAGCCGTGCCAGATGCCCGTGAGGAAGTTCGCCGGCTTGTCGGCGGAATTCTTGCCGTCGCCCGGCAGGCAGGATGCGAAGAGAAGGACGATGGCGGCGATCGCCAGGGCGGCGAGGCAGCGCCGGGCGAAGGTAGTCCTCGATGGTTTCATGATGATCCTCCTTGTCCTGGAAGCAACGGTACCGCGGACGCCGCGGACGCGCAAGCGCCAATCAACCGGCGCGCGATAGCCGAAAGAGCTTGGCCGGCGCCGCGGCCGATGATAGAATACGGGCCATGGCTTTCTCAGAAAGGCGCGCGCGGCCCCGGGGCGGCATGCGCGCCGGCGCCGGGGGGCTCGCCCTCCCCTTCGTCAACCGCGCCCTCAACTGGATGGTCACCGGTCTCATGAGTTCCGTCATGACCCTCATGATCATGTCCAAGGGCATATCGCTCGCCAGCCTCGGCCTCCTCGCGGCCTCCTACTCCATCATCATCGTGGCGCTGGAATTTCCCAGCGGGATAATCTCCGACATCGTCGGACGCAAGAAGGTGTATCTCATCGCCCTGGGATTCTCGCTGGCCGCGAGGATTGTCCTCCTGGGGAGCCGGGGCTTTCTGCCAGTCTTTGTCGGCTTCGCGCTCTACGGCGCGTCGAGGGCCTTCTCCTCCGGCTCGATCGAGTCGCTCTACATCGGCCGCTTCATCGAGGCCCGCGGCAAGGCCGAGCTCCACCGGCTCATGAGCGCCATGAACGCGGGCGAGACCTTGGGCCTGGCCGCGGGCGCCCTCCTGGGAGGCGTCCTGCCCATAGCCTGGGACCGCTGGTTTCCGAAAGCGAACCGCTACGACGGAAACCTGGTCGCCCAGATCGTCATCATCGTCGCCCTCGCCGTACTGACCCTCGCCACCACGGGCAGGGAAACGTTGCCTGAGCGCCGGCGCGTCGCCTTCCTGCCCTACGTGGCCGACACTCTCAAAGTGGTGCGGAATACCCGCGCCCTGCCCCCCCTGATCGCCGGCGCCTGCGTCTGGGGATTCGCCTTCAACGCCGTCGAAGTGTTCTGGCAGCCCCAGCTCAAGGCGATCCTCGGCTCCGAATCGCAGACCTGGATATTCGGGCTCGTGAACGGCGGATACTTCGCGGCTGCCCTCCTCGGCGTCCTCCTCTTCGAGGCGATCTCGGCGCGCCGGCAATCCAGACCCTTCGCCGCGATCATCGCCCTGCGCCTCGCGTCGGGAGCCCTGATCGTCCTCCTCTCCTTCCAGGGCTCGGTCGCCTCTTTCGCGGCTGTCTACCTCGTGATGTTCCTGTTCAATGGGGCGGCTAACGTGCCCGAGGGAACGGCCCTCAACGCCGGGATTCCCGAGGAGCGCAGGTCCTCGCTGCTCTCGCTGGCCTCCCTGGCGATGCAGCTGGGAGGCGTCGCGGGCTCGCTGGCCTTCAGCGCCGCGGTGGGCCCGCTCGGCATTCCCGGAGTCTGGAGGATAGCCGGCGCGGCCTTCGCCGCCTCGAGCCTCCTCTATCTCGGGCAGGCGCGGAGGCCGGCGCCGCAAAAAGGAGCGCTTTTATGAACGACGCCTTGATCATCAGGGACGCCCGCCCGGGCGACGAAGCCGCCCTCGCGAAGCTGGCGGCCCAGCTCGGCTACCCCACTCGGGCGGAGACGGTGGCGGCGAGGATCGTCAAGTATTTTGGGAACGCCGAGGAGCGGGTAATCGTGGCCGAGCTGGGCGGCGTCGTCGTCGCATGGACCAGCGTCGCCCTCGTCGACCACTTCTACACGCCCCGCTGCGTGGAAATTTCGGGGCTCGTGGTCGATTCGGACCTGCGCGGCCGGGGAATCGGCGCGGCCCTCCTCGGCGAGGCGAAACGTTGGGCGGCCGAGCTCGGCGTGGCGACCGTCCGGCTCAGGGCGAACGTCGTGCGGACGGAGGCTCACCGCTTCTACGAGCGGCAGGGATTCGCGCGCGTCAAGCAGCAGATCGTGTTCGAGACAGCCGCCGGCTTGGGCGCCGCCGCCGACACCGGGGCCGCGGCCGCCCCGGCAGGCGCCGACGGCCGCGGGGAGGGATGATGGGCAAGGAAAGGTTCCTGGAAGGCGAGGCGACCTTCCTCTCCGAAATCGACTCGTCGGACGCGGCGCTCTTTATCCATGTTATGGACGACGAGGAAGTCCGCGTCCTCGCCCGCTCGCGGCGCGACGCGATGAACGGCGCCAACGTGGCGAAGATGCTCGAAAACCTGCAGCGGCACGAGGAGGGCTTCGTCGTGCACCGCAGGGACGACGGCCGGGCGATCGGCTACGCCCTCATCCTCGACAGGGACGAGTACAACCGCGAGGCTTCGCTGGCCATCTCGATCGCCGGCGAGGAAAACCGCGGCAAGGGATTCGGGCGCGACGCGATGAAGCTCCTCCTCAAGCACGCCTTCATCGACTTGAACCTCGAGAGCGTCTACCTGAGCGCCTACGAGTACAACGGCCGCGCCCTGCGCCTCTACGAGTCCCTGGGATTCAAGCCCGTCGGGAGGCGGCGCCACTCGCGGATCATCGGCAACAGGATCTACGACGAGGTGATCCTCGACATGATCGCCGCCGAGTACTTCGCGCTCTACGGCGACGCGGAGATGGAGAAGTACGGGCTTTAAGGGAGATTCGCCGCGGCCTGGCGCCTACGGCGATGCGCTGAGCCCGCGCTCGCCATCGCCGGGGTGAATTCGCTTGACAGCTATACATCCGTATAGTTAAAATGGCGTAAAAGCCATGAACCTGACGGATAAGATCGGCGTCCTCGCGGACGCGGCCAAATACGACGCCTCCTGCTCGACCGCGGGGAGCGCGCGAAAGAACGCGCCGGGCGGCCTTGGGAACGGCGCCGTGGGCGGCATCTGCCACGCCTGGGCGGCGGACGGCAGATGCGTCGCCCTGCTCAAGGTCCTCCTCTCGAACGCCTGCGCCTACGACTGCGCCTACTGCGTCAACCGCCGCTCGAACGACGTTCGGAGGGCCTCCTTCGAGCCGGAGGAGCTCGTCCGCCTCATCGTCGATTTTTACCGCCGCAACTACATCGAAGGCGTCTTCCTCTCCTCGGGCGTGATCGGCTGCCCCGACGCCACGATGGAGCGCCTCCTGGCCGTGGCGCGGACCCTGAGGACGCGAGAGCGCTTCAACGGCTACATCCACCTGAAGATCATCCCGGGCGCCTCGGAGCGCCTCACCCTCGAGGCGGCGCGCTGGGCGGACCGCGTCTCCGTGAATATCGAGCTGCCGAGCGCGGCCAGCCTCGCGCGCGTCGCGCCCGACAAAAAGCCCCAGGCCATCTTCGGCCCGATGAGGGTCCTGGCCGCGGCGAGCGGCTTCGAGGCGCCCCGCCTGGCCGCGCCGCGACAGGCGCCCGCAGCCGCTCTCGGATCAGGCGGGGCGCCCGGCGCTGCCCTTCCCGAAAGGCGATCAGGTTCGGACACTCCGGGAAAGGCGGACGACTCGGCCGCGCCGCCCGGGGAGGCCTGGCCGATGCCGGTTCCCGCGGGAAAGGCTTCGCCCGCGGGAGGCGCGGCCCGGCGTTCGCCCTCCCCCATGATGGACAGCCAGGCCACTCAGGCCCTGCCCAGCGTCTGGGAAGCGCGAAAAACCCGCGCGCGGAATCCCGAGGCGCCCCTCATCCCGGCGGGGCAGACCACGCAGATGGTCGTCGGCGCGAGTCCGGAATCGGACGCCTCGATCCTCACGCTGGCGGAGAACCTCTATCTCGCCTACGACGTCCGGCGCGTTTACTACTCGGCCTTCGTGCCGACGGGGTCGGACCCGAGGCTTCCCGCCGTCAACGCGCCGCCTCTCGCCCGCGAGCATCGGCTCTACCAGGCCGACTGGCTCTTCCGCTTCTACGGCTTCAAGGCTTCGGAGATCCTCGACCCGACGCGGCCCTTCCTCGACTCGCGCCTCGATCCCAAGAGCGATTGGGCCCTGCGCCACCTGGAATTCTTCCCCATCGAGCTGGAGACCGCCGAGTATGGCGAACTGCTCCGCGTGCCGGGCATCGGCCCCATCTCGGCGGCGAAGATCGTGAAGGCGCGGCGCCAGTCGCCCCTCCGGGCGGCCGCCCTGCCGAAGCTGGGCGTCGTGGCGCGGCGCGCGAAATGGTTCATCACGGTGGGCGGCAAGCTGCCCGACACGGGCGTTCCCGAGCGCGGACCCTGGATGCTGGACAATCCCGACGCCCTGCGCGGCGAACTCCTCGATCCGGCCTTCCGGGCGGAGCCCTCCGCCCAGCCCGAGCTGCCCTGGGAGAATGCCCGGTGAGCGGAAGTCCTCCAAGCGACGATCCCGCCGCGATCGCCTACGACGGCAGCTTCCTGGGATTTCTCTGCGCGGTCGCCGACGCGCTCAACCTCGCCCGGGCCGGCCTTCCGCCCCCGCCGATCCAAGCGCGCGTCGCCGAGTCGGGGCTTTTCGACGAGACGGTGGAAGCGCGGCGCGACGACGCCCGGGCGGCGAGCCTGTGGGGGCGCCTGTCGCGGCGGCTCGGCGACGAGCGCATGAGAACCTGCCTCGAAGCGTTCTGCTCCGATTTCGAGGGCAGGGAGACCGCTCTGGCCGCAGTCCTGGCGCGGGCGCTCGCGGCGGGCCCCGCAGCCTTCGACGACCTCAACGATCCCGCGACGCTGCTCGTCGCGCGGGCCGCGCGGAGAGCGGGCGGCCAGGCCCACCTCGTGTCCGGCCTCGTCCGATTCGCCGAGCTGGCCGACGGCAGCTGGTACGCGCCGATCGAGCCCGACTGCGACGTGCTCCCCCTCGTGGCCGAGCATTTCGCAGCGAGGTACGCCGACATGGCCTTCGTCATCCACGACCGCCGGCGCCGCACGGCCCTCGTCCACAGGCCCGGAGCGCCCTGGGCGCTGGTCGAGGGCTTCGAGCTCGCGGGAGGAGATCCCGCCCTCGCTCCCCGCGAACTCGAGCTGCGCGAGGGCTGGCGCGGCTACTTCACCTCGGTGTCGATCGCGCAACGCGAGAACAGAAGGCTGCAGGCATCCCACATGCCGAAAAAATACTGGCGCTTCCTGCCGGAGATGGCCCCCGCGCGGGCCGCGCCTCCCGCCCCTCCTGCGGACAGCGCCGGCGATCCATGCTAGAATGGCCGCGCAAGGATGCGCCCGGGCGGGGCCTGACCGCGGATCGCCCGGGACGAAGGAGCCGGCCATGGAATACGAGATCAGGGCGCTCGAGCCCGGAGACGGCGAGGCCATGTGCGCGCTTGTCGACCGTGTCAAGGACGAGAAGAAATACCTCTTCTACACGCTGCGTTTCCCCGCCGACGGAACGAGGAAATATATAGAATCGCACAACGTTGCCGGCAATCCCATATTCGGCGCCTTCGCCCCGGACGGCGCCCTCGCGGGCTGGATAGACTTCAGCATCGGGGGATTCGAGGAGATACGCCACGTCGGCACGATCGGGATGGGCGTGGCCGCGGCCCACCGCGGGCGCGGCCTGGGCGAGCGGCTCATGCGCGCCTGCATCGAGAGCGCGCGGCGCCAGGGCCTCGAAAAACTCGAGCTGGAAGTCTTCGCGACGAACGCCGCCGCCCGGGGGCTCTACCGCAAGATGGGCTTCGTCGAGGAAGGCTGCCTCAGGCGCAAGCGGAAATTCGAGGGCGCCTACGACGACCTCGTCTGCATGGCCCTCTTCCTCGACGAGGGCGCGGAAAGATGAAGGCGCCGGCCGCCGGAAGTCCCGTCGCCCCCGGGGAAATCGTATCCGCCTTCGCCATTCCCGGCGACTGCGTCTCGATCGTCCCCTTCGGGAAGGGGCATATCAACGACACCTACCTCTCGCGCTGGCGCGGCGCCGATGGCGCCGGTCCCGCGGCGGGCTATCTGCACCAGCGGATCAACGACAAGGTCTTCCGGCGGCCCGACCAGGTGATGGAGAACATAGCGCGGGTCACCGCGCACCTCGCCGAGGCGCTGCGCCGCGAGGGCCTTGGGGACATCGGGCGCAGGACGCTCACCGTAGTCCCCGCCCGTTCGGGCGAGAACTGGCACCGCGACCGCGCCGGAGGCTGGTGGCGCACCTACCGCTTCATAGGGGGCACGCGCGCCGAGGACCGCGTCGAATCGTCCGCGCAGACGGGCCTCCTCGGCGCCGCGATCGGCGGATTCCAGCGCATGCTGGCCGACCTTCCGCCCCCGCCCCTTCACGAGACGATCCCCTCCTTCCACGATATGCGATACCGGTATCGGCAGCTCGACGGGGCTCTGGCCGCCGACGCGGCCGGGCGCGCGGCCGGCGTAGGCGCGGAACTCGCCTTCTTCGCCGCCAACCGGGAACGGGGCTCGGCGCTGATGGAGGGTCTCGAAAATGGCGCTCTCCCGGCGCGCATCTGCCACAACGACGCCAAGCTGAACAACATCCTTCTGGACGATGCCACCGGCGAAGCGTTGTGCGTCGTCGACCTGGACACGGTGATGCCCGGCACCGCGCTCTTCGATTTCGGCGATCTCGTGCGCACCGTCGCCGCCACGGCGGCCGAGGACGAGACCGATCTCGCGCGCATAACGTTCGACGCGGGCCAGTACAGGGCCCTGCTCGCGGGCTACCTCTCGGAGGCGGCCGGCTTCCTCGTCCCCGCGGAAGCCGCGCTCCTGGCGGAGGCGGGCAGGAACCTCGCGCAGATCATGGGCCTGCGCTTCCTGACCGACTATCTGGCGGGCGACGTCTACTACAAGACCGAGCGTCCGTCGCACAACCTCGACCGGAGCCGCAACCAGATCGCCCTGATACGCTCGATGGACGCGGTGTGGGGAGAGATAAATCGCATAACGATGGAAGAATTGGAGAAAGTCGGCCTGTGACGATCCGGCCCGCGGAGGCAGGCGGCCCCAGGATGCGGCCGCCTTCCCCGCCTAGCGGAATTCGGCGAAGAGCCGTTCCTTGCCGCTCCGCACGTGGTCGCGCACCAGGCGCACCACGGCCTCGGGGTCCTTGCCGACGATGCGGTCCAGGAGTTCGCGGTGGCTCTGGTTGACGCGGTCCGCCACGGGCGGGAAGACGTCGGTCGAAAGCCTGTTCATGTTGTAGAAGGTGCCGAGCTTGATAACCCGGTAAAAGGTGTCGACCATGCTCTGGCAGCGCGAGAGGGAGACGAGCTCGCCGTGGAATTCTATCTCGGCCTCCCAATGCTCCATCGCGTCGGGGTCGGTCCCGTCGATCCGGGCCGCGAGGGGCATCAGGCGGTCGTAGTTCTCCTCCAGGGGCCTGCCCGCGTAGAGGAAGGCCGCCTGGCACTCGATCGCCTCGCGCATGATCAGCTGCTCGTAGATATCCTGCTTGCGGATCGGCTTGACGATCGTGCCCTTGCGCGGAATGGTCTCGACATAGCCCTCCATCTCCAGGTAGAGGAGGGCCTCGAGCACCGGGGCGACGCTGACATTCAGGTCCTTGGCCACCGAGCGGCGGTTGAGCACCTGCCCGGGGACTAGTTCCTTGTCGACGAACTTCTTGAGAAGGGCGTCGTAGACCTCGTCCGTCAGGGATTTCTTGGCGGAAGCCGGGGCGCTGGGGCCCGATGCCGAGCGGTACTTCATGGCCTTCAGATCGCGTCGAGCACGGCCACGCCCGTGATCCCGTTCTCGTCGCGGATGCGCCTCAGCGCCGCTTTGACTTCGGCCAGCGCGGCGTCGTCGAGGTTGGCGATGGGCTTCCTGCACCAGCCCGAGTCCGCGCCGACCCAGCCCAGCGAGCGCTTCATCACGGAGAAGTAGTGGTGGTCGAGGCAGTAGAAGATCACCGCGTTCGCCTGGCGCTGGAATTCCGCGGCCGCGGGCAGGTCCCCGGCGCGGACGGCGGCGTAGAGCTTGATGAAGAGTTCGGGGATCATGTTGTAGAAGGAGCCGATGATGCCGTCCGCGCCGAAGGAGAGGCCGGACATGGCCATCTCGTCGGCGCCGGAGAAGATCACGTAGTCCTTCCCCAGCTCCTCCTTCAGGCGCATGATCTCGTAGTGCGTGGAGGCCGTGTACTTGATGCCGCCGACGCCCTCAATGCCCGAGAGCCGCTTGATGAGGTCGTAGCCCACCAGGCCCGCCAGGGGCACGTTGTAGATGACCATCGGGATGGACACCGAGTCGCAGATGTCCTTGTAGTAGCCGTACACGTCGTCGTTGGAATACTTCCAGTAGATGGGCGGCACCGAGGAGATCGCGTCGGCGCCGGCCCTCTCGGCCTGCCTGGCCAGCTGGACCGAGAGCTTGGTGCTGATCGCGCCCACGTGGACGATCACGGGGACCTTGCCCGCCACCTCGTCCGTCACGACCTCGACCACGCGCTCGCGCTCGGCCGGCGTCATCATGAAGGACTCGCCCGTGCTGCCGGTGAGGTAGAAACCGTCGACGCCCTTGCCAAGGAGCCAGCGCACCAGGGCCCGCTGCCTGCCTTCGTCAAACTCGCCGGACTCATCGAAACAGGTCACGAGCGCCGGAAGCACGCCTTTAATGTCGCTCAACGCATATTTGCTCATCGTTCCGCTCCTTGCATCGCGCCTGGCTTTTCCTGCATCAGATGGCAGGAGACGAGATGTCGTTTGCCGCGAATGTTCCAGTCCTGAAGCCGCGGCGCCTCTTTCTTGCATTTTTCCATGGCGTACCGGCAGCGCGGGTGGAAGGGACAGCCCGCGGGCGGGTTCACCGGGTTCGGCACGTCGCCCTCCAGGATTATCCTGTTCGAGCGATGGTCGAGGTCGGCCACCGGGATGGCCGAGAGAAGGGCCTGGGTGTAGGGGTGGGACGCGTCAGCGTAGAGGTCCACCGCATCGGCCAGCTCCACGATCCTGCCCAGGTACATCACCGCGATCCGGTCGGCGATGTACTCCACGACGCTCAAGTCGTGGGTGACGAAAATATACGTGAGGCCGCGCTCTTTTTTCAATGACATGAGGAGGTTGAGCACCTGAGCGCGGATCGACACGTCGAGGGCGCTGACCGCCTCGTCGCAGACGACGAGCTCGGGGCTCACGCAGAGCGCCCGGGCTATGCCGATGCGCTGGCGCTGACCGCCCGAGAATTCGTGCGGGTAGCGGTCCATGTACTCGGGCCTCATGTTCACCGCTTCCAGGAGGTCACCCACCAGCTTGCGCTGCTCGGCCCTGGTCCTGACGCCGAACTTCCTCAAGGGGTCGGCCAGCGACCCGATGATGGTGAAGGCCGGGTTCAGCGACGAGTAGGGATCCTGGAAGACGATCTGCATGCGGCGGCGCGCCGCCGTCATTTCGGCCGGCGAAAGCTTCCGCAGGTCCTTCCGCGCCCCGTCGAAGTCGTAGAGGATCTGTCCCTCCGTCGCGCCGACGAGCTGGAGTATGGTCTTGCCCAGGGTCGTCTTGCCGCAGCCGGACTCTCCTACGAGGCCCAGGGTCTCGCCCCGGTAGACCTCCAGGTCGACGCCGTCCACCGCCTTCACCTGGCCGACCACCTTGCGCAAGAGGCCCTTCCGCACCGGGAAATAGGTCTTCACGCCCGCGAGCGAGAGGAGGACTTCCTTATTTTCCATGCTTCGCCTCCCCGGCCTGGAGCCAGCAGCGCACCCTGTGGGTGGGGCTCATGTACCGCTCCTCGGGCATCGCCTCCTCGCAGCGGGGCGAGCAGAAATCGCATCTCGGGGCGAACTGGCAGCCCTTGGGCCGCTGGTAGGGGTCGGGCGTCGAGCCGCGGATGGGGTTGAGCACCTGGTTCCTGCCCCTGCCGAGGATGGGGATGGAGCGCAGGAGGGCAGCCGTGTAGGGGTGGGTGGGCGTCCGGAGCACGTCCTCCACGGTGCCGCCCTCCACGATGTTGCCCATGTACATCACGATCACCTCGTCGGCCAGCTCCGTCACCACGCCCATGTCGTGGGTGATCAGCATGACGGCCGTGCCGTAGGCTTCCTTGAGGTGGTTCATCAAGCCGAAGACTTGTGCCTGAGTCGTCACGTCCAGGGCCGTGGTCGGCTCGTCCGCGATGAGCATCTTGGGCCTGCATGCCATGGCCATGGCTATCATGGCTCGCTGGCGCATGCCGCCCGAGAACTGGTGGGGGTACTCGTCGATCCGCTGCCCGGGCAGGGGGATGCCCATGTCCGCCAGCAGGGCGATGGCCTTCGCGCGGCGCTCGGGCGCGCTCATCGCCGTGTGGTACTGGAGGTTTTCCTGAATCTGGAAACCCACCGAGTACACGGGATTGAGGGCCGTCATCGGATCCTGGAAGATCATGGCGATGTCGGCGCCGCGCAAGCCGCGCATCTCCCTGCCGTTCCGCTCGAGCTTGTCGATGCGGACCTCGCCCGAGCCGCCGCGGTAGGTTATCTCGCCGGACTCGATGCGCGCCAGCTTCGGCAGGAGCTGCATGATGGAGGCGGCGGTCACGCTCTTGCCGCAGCCCGACTCGCCCACCACGCAGAGAGTCCTGCCCTTGCGCACCGAGAAGGATACGTCGTTCACCGCCTTGTTGCAGCGGTTGTTGGTATAGAAGTAGGTCTTGAGGTTCTTGACCGTCACCAGGGTATCGTCGTTCATTCCACCCTCCTCAGCCCTGCTGCGAGGGATCGGTCGAGTCGCGCAGGCCGTCCCCGATGAAATTCACGCTCAGCACGAACAGGGAGATGACGATGCCGACCGGAAGCCATATCCACCAGTAGTTCTGGAGGACGGTGAAATCGTTCGCCGCGTTGAGGATGTTGCCCCAGGTGGCGATCTGCAGAGGGACGCCCAGGCCCAAGAAGCTCAAGGCCGCCTCCTGGAGTATGAACATGGCGGTGCTCAGGGTGATGTTGACCACGATCGGCCCCAGGGCGTTGGGCAGCATGTGCTTGTAGCAGATCACGAAGTCGTTCAGGCCGAAGGCCTTGAGCGCGGTGACGTACTCTTCCTCCCTGAGCGAAAGCATCCGGGACCGCGTCATGCGGTAGATCGAGCCCCACCCCGTGGTGATGAAGATGAGGATGAGGTTGCCCATGCTCTGCCCCACGATGGAGACGAGAAGGAGGACGAGGACGATCTGCGGGAAGGACATGAAGATCTCCGACAACCTCAGGAAGACCGCGTCGACGATCCCGCCCTTGTAGCCGCCGTAGCAGCCGAAGAGGATGCCGATCGCGGCCGCGCCGAGGGCGCTGCCGAAGCCGATCAGGATCGATATCCTGCCGCCGTAAAGCACGCGGCTGAAGATGTCGCGGCCGAGCTTGTCGGTGCCGAAGAGATGGGCGGCCGAGGGCGGCTTCAGGACCTCGCGGAGGTTCAGCTGGAGAGGGCCGTACTTCGTGACGAGGGGCGCCAAGATCGAGAGGAGCACGATGGCGGCGAACACGGCGAAGCCGAAGCGCGAGAGGGGATTCGCGAGCATCTTGCGCAGGAAGCGGCCGCCCGACTTGTTCGAGAGCCTGCCGGCCTCCTCGGCCTCGCGGATGCGGTCCATCTTCCGGTTCAGGCGCGCGGGATTGTGTGACATCTGCGCCTCCCCTCAGCTGAGCTTGACCCGCGGGTCGAGCAGCGCGGTGAGGATGTCCACCAGGAGGCTCGCCACGAGGACGGCGCCCACGAAGAAGAGGGAGATCATCATGACGAGGGGGTAGTTCTGGCCCCGCACCGCCGAAATGAACTCCGTCCCCACGCCGGGCCACTGGAAGATCTGCTCGATCACGACCGAGCCGCCGATCAGCATTGGCAGCCGGAAGCCGATCAGGACGATGATGGGCGTCAGCGCCACGCGGAAGCCGTGGAGCAGGTTGACGCGCCACTCGGGCAGGCCCTTGCTCCGCGCCGTCTTGATGTACTCCTTGTCGATCGAGTCGAGCATGCTGGCCCGGGCGTAGCGCATCACGCCCGCCGTCATGGAGATGCCCAAGACGATGGCCGGCAGGATGAGGTAGGAGAGCCTGTCGCCGAAGCCGGCCTGGTCGGGCCTGAGGCGCCCGCCGACCGGGAGCCACCGCAGCT